>NZ_JACOPK010000006.1:0-202418 GCF_014288055.1 Agathobaculum hominis | reverse complement strand
TTGCGTGCCTCGGAGATCAGCTCGAGTACGGTCGGCTGCAGCTTGCCCTGACGCTGCTCACAGAATACCCATACGCCGGAAAAATCGGCGAGGTTGGTGTTATTGAAATCAGCCATTGTAAGTGTTCTCCTTTCGATCAGATAATGTGCTTCTTCAGCAGTTCAGCTGCGAGAGTCTCGCAGGTAGCCTTGTCAGCGCCCTCGAGCATCTTGCCCTGACCCTTCTGGGGAGGAGTGAACGACTTGAAGATGTTGGTCGGAGAACCCTTCAGACCGATGGTGGTCGGGTCGATCAGCGGATCGTCCTTGAGTGCGTTGTAGTCGAGTACGGAAACCGGCTTGGAGTAGCAGTCCATGATGCCGCCGAGAGACATGTAACGCGGCGTGTTGAGCTCCTTGATGCAGGTCAGCAGGCACGGGGTCTGGGTCTCGATGGTCATATGGCCGTCCTCGAGCATGCGCTTAACGGTAACGGTGGTGCCGTCGACCTTGACGTCTGCTGCGTAGGAAATCTGCGGGATGTTCAGCTTCTCAGCGATCTGAGAGCCTACCTGAGCAGTATCGCCGTCGATTGCCTGACGGCCGCAGAATACGATGTCATCAGCCTCAACGCCGATGTTCTTGATCGCAGCTGCGAGGATCTGAGAGGTTGCGAAGGTATCGGAACCGCCGAACTCACGGCCGGAAACCAGAACGCCTTCGTCAGCGCCCATAGCGATCAGCTCACGCAGCATGCCCTCTGCCGGGGGAGGACCCATGGTAACGACAACGACCTTGCAGCCGTTTGCGTCCTTGAGCTTGAGAGCGGCCTCAACAGCGTTAAGGTCGTCCGGGTTGATAATGGTTGCCATAGATGCACGGTTCAGGGTGCCGTCGGGATTGACTGCTACCTTGCCGGAGGTATCCGGAACCTGCTTTACACAAACAATTGCCTTCATAGTTCAGTTTTCCTCCTTTTCTTAGCGCAGTACCTGACCGGCGATGACCATTCTCTGAACCTGAGAAGTGCCCTCGTAGATCTCGGTGATCTTAGCGTCGCGCATCATGCGCTCCATCGGGTACTCACGGATGTAGCCGTAGCCGCCGTAGATCTGTACGCACTTGGTGGTGACGTCCATTGCGACCTCGGAAGCGTACAGCTTGGCCATAGCAGCTTCCTTGGTGAACGGCAGGCCAACGTCGTGGTTGAATGCAGCGCGGCGAACGAGCAGGCGTGCTGCGTCGATCTGGGTAGCCATGTCTGCTACCATCCACTGCAGGCCCTGGAACTTGTCGAGGGTCTTGCCGAACTGTACGCGCTCCTTCATGTACTGAACAGCCTTGTCCAGTGCGCCCTGCGCGATGCCGAGTGCCTGAGCTGCGATGCCGATACGGCCGCCGTCCAGGGTCATCATAGCGATCTTGAAGCCGCCGTTCTCCTTGCCGAGCAGGCGGTCTGCCGGAAGATGTACGTCCTCGAAGATCAGCTCAGAGGTCTGAGAACCGCGGATGCCCATCTTGTGCTCGATCTTGCCGATGGAGAAGCCCGGATCGTCCTTGTCGACGATGAAGGCGGAAATGCCGTGGTTGCCCTTGCTCTTGTCGGTCATAGCGAATACGACATAGGTATCAGCGCGGCCGCCGCCGGTGATGAATACCTTAGAGCCGTTCATGATGTAGGAGCCGTCCTCCTGCTTGACAGCAACGGTCTGCTGTGCAGCGGAGTCGGTGCCTGCGTTCGGCTCGGTCAGACCGAATGCGCCGAGCTTAGCGCCTTCCTTGGCGGTGATCAGCGGACGCAGCCACTTTTCCTTCTGCTCCGGAGTACCGAACGCGTAGATCGGCCAAGCGCCCAGAGTGCCGTGTGCGGAAATGATCGCGCCGGTGGTCGCGCATACGCGGCTCATCTCTTCGATCGCGATGGTGTAGCAGACGTAGTTGCCGCCCGAGCCGCCGACTTCCTTCGGGAACTGAATGCCCATCAGACCGTACTTCATCAGCTTCTGAACGGTCTCTTCCGGATAACGCTCCTGCTCGTCGATCTCTGCCGCGATCGGCTCTACTTCATTCAGAGCGAACTGACGGCACATCTTCTGGAACAGTGCTTCTTCTTTTGTAAGCCTAAAATCCATGCCATAAACCTCCCAAAAATATAAATCGTGGGTAAAACACAAAAATACAGTGTCCATCAGCCTCTCTGCCGCAGGACACTTTCAGGTGCTGACACCCTACTTTGGAGCATGTCTATTCTCTATTATACTGTCCGAAAGTCATTTGTCAAGGATTTAACATTCTTTTTTTCTATAAAAACCGATCCCCGTTTTTGTGCATATCTTCTATGAAAATGTGCGTGCGCTATACATAAATGCACGCATTTGTTGCATTTGTGATTTTTTTGGCAAACTCTTGGTGAACTCTTTGCATATTACTGGTTGCTTTGGAATACAAATGTTAAGTCCCGGCAAAATAAATTTTACAGGAGGAAATTTTTCATGTGCGGAATTGGAGGCTTTGTCGATTTCGACCGCGACGCGCGGCGCGGCGGCCCGGTGCTCAGCGCGATGGACCGCCGGCTCCGGCCGCGCGGGCCGGATGCGTCCGGCACCTACACCGACCCCGACGCGGCGCTCGTGCACCGCAGGCTGATCGTCATCGACCCCGAGGGCGGCGCGCAGCCCATGCTCTCGCCCGACGGGAACACCGTGCTCGTCTACAACGGCGAGCTGTACAACACAGACGAGGTACGGGATTCGCTCACCGCCCTCGGCCATGTTTTCCGCAGCCGCTCGGATACCGAGGTCGTGCTGCACGCCTTTCTCGAATGGGATACGGACGCTTTCGCGCGGCTCGACGGCATTTTTGCCTTCGCGCTCTGGCAGAAGACCGAGCGGCGGCTCGTCCTCGTGCGCGACCGTCTGGGCGTCAAGCCGCTGTTCTGCTGTCCGACGCGCAGCGGTCTTGTGTTCGGCTCGACCATCGACACCGTGCTCTGCCACCCGGAGGCCGAGCCGGTGCTCGATGAGGACGGTCTGCGCACCGTGCTGCTGCTCGGCCCTGCGCGGCCGCCCGAAAGCGGCGTATTCCGCGGCATATCTTCGCTCCTGCCCGGCAGCTTTGCCGTGCTGACGCCCGAAGGGTTCCGCAGGACTGCCTACTGGCGTCTGGAGGCGCACGAGCATGAGGACGACCTCGACGCGACCGTTCAGCGCACCCACGACCTCATCACCGATGCTGCGCAGCGGCAGCTCGTCAGCGACGTCCCGCTCGCCTGCTTTCTGTCGGGCGGCCTCGACTCGTCCATCCTGTCCGCCGTCGCCGCACGCGCTTATGCGTCCCGGAACGAGACGCTTCACACCTGGTCGGTCGACTACCGTGAAAACCAGCGGTATTTTGTCAAAAACAGCTTTCAGCCGACCGATGACCGCGATTTTGCGGCGCTGATGACGGATTTTCTCGGCACGCATCATCACCGCGTCGTGCTCGACCCGGAGGCGGTCTGCGCTGCGCTCCGCCCTGCCGCCGAAGCGCGCGGACTGCCCGGCATGGCGGACGTAGACTCCTCTCTGCTGCTGTTCTGCGCGGCCGTCAAGCAGGGCGGCACGACCGTCTGCCTGTCGGGCGAATGCGCGGACGAACTGTTCGGCGGCTATCCCTGGTACCACCGCGAGGAGATCCTGTTCGAGGACACCTTTCCGTGGTCACGGTCGGTCTCGCTGCGGCTCGGCCTGCTGCGCGGGGGCGTCGTGAAAAACGGCGCGGAATTCATCCGCGAGCACTATCTTTCGACCTGCCGCCGTGCGCCCAGGCTCCCCTCGGACAGTCCGAAGGACGCGCGCATGCGCGAGATGTTCGTGCTCAACCTCGACTGGTTCATGGCGACCCTTCTCGACCGCAAGGACCGCATGAGCATGTATTCCGGACTCGAAGTCCGCGTGCCGTTCTGCGACCACCGCATCGTCGAGTACGCCTACAATATGCCGTGGGCGTTCAAGGCGCTGGACGGCCGCGAAAAGGGCATCGTCCGCCGTGCATTTGCCGATGAGCTGCCCGAAGCGATCGTTTCCCGCCGAAAAAGTCCCTATCCGAAAACCTTTCACCCGGTCTACGCCCGTCTTTGCGCCGAGGGCGCGCGCCGCATCCTTGCGGACAGGAATTCGTTCGCCGCCGCTCTGTTCGACCGCGAAGCCGTCGATCGGCTCATCCTTGATCCCGACAGCCTGCCTGAGCCGTGGTTCGGTCAGCTGATGCGCGTGCCGCAGATCTGCGCCTATATCATCCAGCTCGAGCACTGGGCGCAGCGTTTCCGGGTCCGGCTGGCATAAAAAAAGAGCCGGAGATTTCTCTCCGACTCTCGGTTTCGCGACAGTCTCACGCGAGATACTCTGCGAGCGTATTGATCACGAGCTGATGATCGTCGAGATGGTCATCAAAGCCGGAAACGCAGATCGAGCCGATCACGCCCGTGCCGCGCAGCGCGATCGGGAAGCCGCCGCCCGCCGCATAGTCGTCGCCGCACAGCTTGCGGTCTACGAACGTCTGACCGGCGGCCTCCATCTCCGCGAACATGCGGAGCGACGAGCTCTCGGTCAGCTCGACCGCGTTGCGCTTGCGCGCGAGCCACAGCTCGCTCTCCGGCCTGGAGCCTTCCATGAAATAACGGAACACGACAAGGCCGTTCACCGTGATCTCGACCGCGACCGGCTGCGCCTGCTTCTCTGCATTTTCGATCAGCTTGAGTCCGATATTCAGCGCATCACGGCGCGAAAATCGCTCAAACTGAAACTTTTCTTCCTGTTCTGCGCACATATCGCGCATGGTCTTGAAATCCTGCATTCTGTTTTCCTTCCTTCCGCAATGTCAAAACGAAATCCTGTGCTTTTATTATACTTTCATCCGTTCCATTTGGCAAGGAGGTCTTTCTTTGGCAGTTTCATCGGATACCGCCGTGCTGCGCGTCGCGGTCACGACCGCGCTCGGCGCACAGCCGCTCGAAAACGCCCTCGTCACGGTTTCGACCGCGCCCGACGAGAGCGGCTCGCGTCAGCTGCTCTACTCGGTCCGCACCGACAGCGGCGGCATGACGCCGCCCATGACGCTTTCCACGCCGCCGCGCGAAAACTCGCTCTCTCCCGACGGCGACGTTCCCTATGCGCTCTACACGGTCGAGGCCGCGCTCGATGGCTACGTTCCTCTCACAGCCCTGCACATCGCGCTGTTTTCCGGCGTGCCGGCTCTGCTCCCCGTCGCGCTCACGCCGCTGCCCGAATACGAGAGCACCGCGCCTGCCGAGCTGACCTCGGATGGTCAGACGCAGGTGCTGAGCAGTGAAAGGGAGTGATCTTATGCCCGTTTCCATCCCCGAGAACATCACCGTGCATCTGGGCCCGCCGTCCTCAAACGCCGCGAACATCACCGTGCCGTTCGCAGATTACGTGAAAAATGTCGCATCCTCGGAAATCTACCCGACGTGGCCCGAGGCCGCCATCCGTGCGAATATCTATGCGCAGATGTCCTATGTGCTCAACCGCATCTTCACCGAGTGGTACCGCTCGCAGGGCTACGACTTCGACATCACCAATTCCACGCGCTATGACCAGTCCTTTGTCCCCGGGCGCGACATTTTCGAGAACATTTCGACCATTGTGGACGACATGATCGGCAGCTATCTGACGCGCGGCGATGCGGTCGAGCCGCTGTTCGCGCAGTACTGTAACGGCACGACCGTCACCTGTCCCGGCGGCCTGAGCCAGTGGGGCACGGTCCCGCTCGCCGAGCAGGGACTTTCCGCCGAGGAGATCGTACGCTCCTTTTATGGCGACGACATCAATTTTTCCGCCGACGCGCCCCTCTCCCCCTCGCTCGGCGAGTCCTTCCCCGGCATCACGCTGCGGCTTGGCGAGAACAGCGAGGATGTGCGCACCATCCAGAACCGCCTCAACCGCATTTCGACCAACTACCCGAACATTCCGAAGATCTACCCCGCCGACGGCGTGTTCGACGCCGACACCGAGGCCGCTGTCCGTGCGTTCCAGCGCCAGTTCAACCTGACGCCCGACGGTCTGGTCGGGCGCGCGACATGGTACCGGATTGCCTTTGTCTATAATAATGTAAAGCGGCTGAGCGAGCTGAACAGCGAGGGGCTGACCCTCGAGGAGATCTCGCGCCAGTATCCCGAGCTGCTCTCCGAGGGCATGAGCGGCGTTTCCGTCCGGCTTCTCCAGTATTTTCTCGCCATCGCAGGCGAGTACTATGACGCCCTGCCCCGCTGGAGCGCGGCACAGCTCGACGGCATTTTCGGTCCGCAGACCCGCTCGGCCGTCGAGGCATATCAGCGCATGCTCGGCCTGCCCGTGACCGGCGCGGTGGACCGCGCGACATGGAACGCGCTGGTCTCTACCTACCGCTCCGTGCTGCTCGTGCAGCCCGAACAGGAGTGGCTCGGCCTGTTCGTCGGCCTGCCCGAGGTATTCCTCGTCACCGGCATGCGCGGCGACGCCGTGCGGCGGGCGCAGGAGCTCATCAGCATCATCGCGCGCGGCTATCCCGAGGTGCCCGCGGTCACGGTGGACGGCATTTTCGGCAGCGCGACCGAGAGTGCGGTCTCGGTCATCCAGACGCTGCTCGGTCTGCCCGCGACCGGCGCGGTCGGTCCGCTGACCTGGGAGGGAATGGCGCGGCTGGCCGCCGATGTCGAGGCGTCCTCCCGTTCTGCCGAAGGGCAGTATCCCGGCTACGTGCTCAGTGAGGAGGAATGAAAGTGTACACAGACGAACAGAAGCGCCGCCATATCTACGATCTTCAGGTATGTCTGCGGCGTATCCAGCAGGAAAACGACCACCCGCAGCCGCTCGTGCCGGACGGCATCTTCGGCGCGGAGACCGCCGAAGCGGTCCGTGCGCATCAGCGGCAGAACGGACTTCCGGTCTCCGGGCAGGTTGACCGCGCGACCTGGGACAGCATCTTTGGCGCATACGAGCATCTGACCGCGCTCGATGCTCTGCCTGCCGCTGTCCGCTTTTTTCCGGCGGAGGGCGGCGTGCTCTCGCCCGGCGACAGGGGCGCGGCGGTGTTTGTCCTTCAGCTCCTGCTCGGCAGCGGCGCGCCGCACTTCGCAAATCTCGCTCCCGTCCCCCTCACCGGCGAATATGACGCGGAGACTGAGACCGCTGTGCGCGTCATGCAGGGCATTTTCGGCCTGCCTCAGACCGGCGTCGCGGACTGCGCGACCTGGGATATGCTCGCAGGTCTGCACAACGCGCTCTACGAGCGCGCGCCCCTCGCGTGGGCGCTGCCCTGAGCGGGTATAAAACGGCGACAGACCGGAAATCCTTACCGTGAAAGGGGTGTTTTTCATGGTAAAGGGTATCAGCCGGCGCGTTGTGGTGGTGCGGCCGGAGAGCGGCGGCCCGTTCGAGCAGGCCATTTTTCTCGTGCGCGATCCGGCCTTTCCGCGCGGCGACGCCGTGCGCGAGGCCTGCCGCATCGCGGAGGGCTGTCTCGGCTCGAGGCGGCGCAGACCGAGGCGCGTGTCCGCCCGTCTGCTCCCTGCCGTCTTCGCGCTCGGCGCTCTCACCGCGAGCCTCGTGCACCTGCTCGCCTCGCTCCTCTGAACAAACGGCGGCGCAGGAAATGTCCGGTCTCCTGCATCGCCGTTTTTCGCACTTCAAAACCGGTATTGCCTTTATTTCCGCCTGTATTTTCCGCCAACTCCTGCAAAAAGTCTGCGGTATACTGAATGGGCAGTGAAGGAGGCTTTTCAAAATGGACAAGCAAAAAGTGAGGCGTGCGCCGCGGCTGCTCGGAAGGGCGGCGAGCATCGCGGTCCGTCTGTGGAACGAGGAACATCTGCATCGTCTGCTCGTCGGGACGCGGCGGTTCGTGCTGTGTGCGCTGCTCATGCAGGCGAACGTTTTCGACGGCTATGCGCCTTTCGGACTCGCGATGGCGAGCGCCATGATGGCGCACGGCGCCGGACTTTCCGCCGTCGGCGGCGTGGTCTGCGGCGCGATGCTCATCGACGACGGCCTGCTCGGCGGCGTTTACGTCGCCGCGACGCTCATCGTGCTGTGCGTCATGAGCGTGTGCACCGGTCTGCGCGTCGTACAGCGTCCGTGGTTCGCCCCGGCCGTCGCCGCAGCGGCAGGCGCCGCCTGTACATTCATCTTTCTGCCGGCCGGGGACGAGCTGCGCGCCCCGGCCGTGATGACCTTTCTCGCCGTGCAGGGACTGACGTTCGGCGCGTGCCGCATTTACGGCGCGGCGCTCGCTCCGCCGCGTGAGGAAGGCGACTGGCGCAGACCGGTCACGCTGCTCGCCGTGACCGCGACCGTGCTGCTGAGCCTCGCGCATGTCAGTCTGTTCGGTCTGTTCGCCCCGGCGAGGGCGGCGGCGCTGCTGCTTGTGCTCGGCACAGCCTATCTCGGCGGACCGGCGGTCGGTGCGGCGGCAGGCGTCGCCTTCGGCGCGGTAATGGATCTCGGCGTGGGCTCAGGAGCGCTGTTCACCTGCTGCTACGGCCTTTGCGCGCTCGCGGCCGGGCTGTTCCGCGACGGCGGACGCGCAAGATTCGCCGTCTGCGCGTTCACCTCCGGCCTGTGCGCCTCCATGCTCGGCACAGGAAGCGACCTGTTCATTCCGCTCCTGTCCGAGCTGACGGCGGCAGTGCTGCTGTTCGCGTCGCTGCCCGAGGCGGTCTGGAATGCGCTGCGGCGCACGCTGCTGCCCGAAACGCTCGTCGGTGAAAAAACGCGCCTCAAGCTGCGCCGGGCGGCCGGTCACTGCGCGACCGAGGCTGCGCAGGCGTTCTACGAGCTCTATCTCGCCATGCTGAGCGGCGCGGCCGAGGGTCGTGCAGCAGGAGACGAAAACCTGCGCGTCGTATTCGACCGGGCGAGCGACCGGGTGTGCAAGAGCTGCGTGCTGTGCGCACAGTGCTGGCAGAAGGACTACGTGACCACGCTCGCGGCGCTGAACGATGTCACGCAGCCCATGCTCGCGCGCGGCCGCGCGGAAATGCAGGATTTTCCCTATCATTTCTCCTCGCGCTGCGTGCATCTGCCCGAGCTCATCCGCGCCATCAACAGCGCACTCTTCGCGCTGCGTGAGCGGCAGAGCCTGCGGCGGCAGCAGGAGGAAAACCGCAGCCTGCTCGCGCGGCAGTATGCCGGCATCACCGACATCCTCCGCCAGCTCGGCGCGGAGGTGACGCAGGACGTGACCGCGCAGCCGATGATGGAAAAGCAGATCCGCCGCTATGCGGCGGCGTTCGGATGGATCGACCGCGTGTGCGCGGTGCGCGACGCGCAGGGGCGGCTGATCGTCGAGCTGTACGGTGACGGCATCGCGGACATCCTGCGGCAGGGCGAAGGCTTTTCCGCCGGACTGAGCGCCCTGCTCGACGTTGCGCTGACCGAGCCGCGCGAGATGGAGAACGAGTTCGGCACCTGCCTTGAAATGCACGAGCGTGCGCCGTTCCGCGCGGTCGTCGGCATCGGCAGGCAGCAGCGCTCGGGCGTTTCGGTCTCGGGCGACAGCGGCTGCTGGTTCCTGACCGACGCCGGTGTTGCCTGTCTGCTGCTCGCAGACGGCATGGGCTCGGGCGCGGCCGCCGCGCAGGACAGCCGCATGCTCGTCAGCTCGATGGAGCGCTTTCTCCGCGCCGGAATCCCGCTCGGCGATGCGCTCGGCGCGGTCTCTCCGGCGCTGCGGCTTCGCTCGGACGGCACGCGCTTCGTCACCCTCGACGCGCTCACGCTCGACCTGTTCACCGGGCAGGCGGAGAGCCTGAAATGCGGCGCTGCGCCCTCTTATGTGCGCACGGACGGGCGCTGGAGCGTGCTCGCCGGGAAATCGCTTCCCGTCGGCCTTTCCGACGAGAAAAACCAGGGCCAGTCGGTGCCGCTGCGGCTTTCCCACGGCGATCTGTTCATCATGGTGTCAGACGGCGTGTCCGACGGGCTGGATGATGCGTGGGTGCGCGAGCTGCTGCGTGAGCACGGCGGCGAAGGGCCGAAGGAGCTCGCGGCGCGGCTCGTCACTGAGGCCCGGGGCCGCGGCAGCGACGACGACCGCACCGCCATCGTCATGCGCGTAGAAAAGACGAATTTTTGACTGTCGCGAAACTACAGTTTCGCCGACAAGCTGTGTTCTGACTTCGCAGAACACGAGTCGTCCGAAAGTTCCCATTCGGAAACTTTCTCCCTCCAGAAGTAAAAAAACCGAGGCGCATGTCCCCGGTTTTTTTGCGTTTGCACAGCAAACGCTATTTAATGCGCGCTGTCGCGCGATTGCTGCTTCCACTTGAAAACAGCTTTATCAGCAGTCTTTTTATCTTGTCTCGTCTGCGCCGTTGATGGGCGTGAGGGCGAGCGAGATCGTCCCGGACGGGATGCCCTGCCGCGTCATATATGCGGAGAGCGCGGAGAGCGCTTCAGCCGTCGCGGCGCTGTGGTGCAGCCGCAGCACAACGGCCGCATCGGTCTCGGAAAAGCGCTGCGCAGTCTCGGCATAGGCGCGCGCCGCCGTCCCCTTTTCGTCCCCGGCGTCCAGCGTCGCGTCCCACAGGCGGTAGCCTGCGGCGATCAGCGCGTCGCGCTGCGCCCGGGAAAGCTGTGCACAGCCTGTGGATACCGAGACGATGCGCGTCTGTACGCCGGTCAGCAGGCGCAGCCGCTCGTTTGCGAGCGTCAGCTGCTCGACAAGCGCGTCCCCGGAGGCTTTTTCGTCCTCATCGAGCAGCAGCGCGAGCGTATGTCCCTCGGCGGCAATGCGGCGCACGGTGTCATCCGTCCAGTCCGCCGACTTGACCGGCAGGAAAAACGCCGCCGTGCGTCCGCTCTCACTCAGCGTATCCAGAACAGCCGCCGTGTTTTTGTCCGGCGCACCGCAGAACGTCAGGTACACCCGTGCCGGCTTGCGCTTCGGCTTTTCCTCAACCTTCGGAATGGGAGTCTCGTCCGGCTTCGCTGCCGTGCCGCCATTTGACGAGGCGCCGTTCGAGGATGAGCCGTTCGAGGACGGAATGCCCTTGTAGCTGTTGATCGTGTTTTCGATCGTACCGGATTTTGCGGCGGCAAACGCAGAGTCGCTTGACGCCGAGCCGTCGGTCACGCGCAGCACGGTCTCCCCCGCGACCGCGAGTGTCGAATAGCTCAGACCGAACTTGCCGCAGCACAGCTTGACCGGAACATAGGTCGTGCCGTTCATCGAGTAGGCCGGTGTGGAATAGCTGTTGAGGTCCTGGTCATAGACATAGCCCTCCGCCGGGGAAAAGCTGAGCGTCTCGCCGTTTGCGGACAGGTCGAGCACGCCGTCCGAGCTGGAGGCGGACACGCCGAGCTGCGAAAATACGCTGTACGGCACATAGATCTCGCCGCCGAGGCGCGCCGGCATGGTGCTGTCCGAAAGCGGCAGGATGCTGTCGTTGACCGCCGTCAGCGTCAGCGCACGCGAGGGCGCAGGAATGCCGAGCGCCAGAACGCCTGCGCAGAGCAGCCCGCTCAGAATGCGTCTGATGCCCTTTTTCATCTGCCCTCACCTCATCTTTGCGCATATAATTTCAGCATATCCCTATTATACCAGACCTCCGGCGGTTTGTCACGATGCCGTTTTGCGGTAATACTTGATGTATTACCGTGAAATCGCAACAAAGTCAGGGCACAAAATTTCCGCAAAGCGCCGTAGCTTTCATTGTGCGGTGTTGCCCTATGTATTTTCATACCGTTTATTCGCCGATATTCGCAAAATTTGTATAAATATATCCCCACTGATTCCATCTGAATTATGCGCTATTGCTCTTGCTTTATCAGAACAGAGTGCTATAATAATGTTTGAAACTAAACCACAACAGAAAGAGTGACAAACCATGCTGCAGATCACAAAACAGCGTACCACTACTCCTAAGGCTAAGCCGGACGAGGGCAATCTCGGTTTCGGTGTTCATTATACCGATCATATGCTGATCATCGACCACGATGAGGAAAAGGGCTGGCACGACGCCCGCATCGTACCGTATCAGCCGCTCGAGCTCGATCCCGCAGCGATGGTTTTCCATTACGCAATGGAGTCCTTTGAGGGTCTGAAGGCTTACCGCACCCCGGACGGCTCCATCCAGCTGTTCCGCCCCGACAAGAACGCACAGCGCATGATCAACACCAACCACCGCATGTGCCTGCCGAGCCTGCCGGTAGAGGATTTCGTCCAGGCGGTCAAGGCGATCGTCGAGTTCGATCAGGACTGGGTACCGCACGCAGAGGGCACCAGCCTTTACATCCGTCCGTTCGTCATCGCGACCGAGCCGCATCTGGGCGTTCGCACCTCCCGCACCCACAAGTTCATCATCGTATGCTCTCCGGTCGGCGCTTACTACTCCACCGGCATCAATCCGGTAAAGATCTTCGTCGAGGACGAGTACACCCGTGCATGCCCGGGCGGCACCGGCTTCACCAAGTGCGGCGGCAACTACGCGGCATCCCTGATCTCTCAGGTCAAGGCGCACGAGCTCGGCTACGAGCAGACCCTGTGGCTCGACGGCGTTGAGCACAAGTATGTCGAGGAAGTCGGCTCCATGAACTGCTTCTTCAAGATCGACGGCACGGTCTACACCGCTCCGACCGTCGGCACCGTTCTGCCGGGCGTTACCCGCATGAGCTGCATCGAGCTGCTCAAGAAGTGGGGCATTCCGGTATCCGAGGAGCGTCTGCCGATCGCTGACGTCATGAAGGCTTCGCACGACGGCAAGCTGGAAGAGGTATTCGGCACCGGTACCGCAGCAGTCATCTCCCCGGTCGGCGAGCTGCGCTACGAGGGCGATGTTGCTCACATCAACAACGGCGAGATCGGCGAGATCACCCACAAGCTGTACAACACCCTGACCGGCATTCAGTGGGGCAAGCTGCCCGACGATATGGGTTGGACCGTAAAAATTTAAAGCTTCGTTTGAAAGGCAAAGCCTTTCAAACGAGAAGGACATGCCGAACTTCGTTCGGACATGTCCTGTACGCCCCTCAGCGCGTCGACAAATCGGCACACTGAGGGGCTTTCCTGTATCAAAACCGAGGTACACGCCCCCGGTTTTTATGAATTTGCAAGCAAATTCTATTAAATAAAAGGCACGCCGATGGCGTGCCTTTTTCGCGCCCAAAGGGCGCGCGCTCCTGCCGCATTTTGCCTTCGGCAAAACAGGCAGGACAGGCGCTCCGCAGAGCGCCGCATCAAATTTCCCATAAAGGTCCAGCTCTGCCGGACTTTTATTCCACTGCCCGCGCCGCGGCGGCGCGGCCGCCCCTGCCGTGCAGGGGCGAGGGGGGTATCGTTTTCGGTTTCTCCGGAACCGAAAACGTATCTAGGGGGGGACAGCGTCCCCCCTGGACTTCGCGTCAGCGAATAAAGTTCGTCATCGTGCGGTGTCCGGTTGCGGGCGGCTCAATGCCTGCCTTGTCGATGACCTTGAGCATCCATGCAATGTTGCGGCCGAGCTTTTCGATGACCTCGACACCCTCGGTGTCCTGCATGACCTCGCCCTTTTCCGCGCCGTGTACCGCGTTCCAGTAGTCCGACGTCACGAGCACCATCTCCATCGTGTTGATCGTGCCGAGCAGCTGCTGATAGGTCTCCATGCCGCCCGAACGGCGCAGCGTGCACAGCGCCGCACCTACCTTGTGATGCAGCTTATTCTCGCCGCAGCCTGCCGCGAGGATCAGACGATCGAGCACGCACTTCATGCCGCCCGCAATGCCGCCGTGGTATACCGGCGAGGCCAGCACGATGCCGTCTGCCTCAATACATTTCTCGATGATCTCATTCACGCCGTCGTCATCCTGCACGCAGCGCAGCGTGCCATTGTCAAGGCAGTGATAGCATGCCATGCACGGATGTACCTTCGCGCCCGGCTGGCAGACCTCGAACTCGATGCCCTCGTTTTCGAGCACCCTGCCCAGTACGTCCAGCATCTGTGCGCAGTTTCCGCCCTTTCGCGGCGAACCATTGATTGCTACAACCTTCATTTTTTCTTGTCCTCCTGTTTTTACCCGGCGCGTCCGCCGGTTTCTCCGTTATTTCAAATGCGCTGTCTGCTCCATGCGGTACAGCCGCATGACGACAAGCGTGTGATTGAGCTGCGGCCCCATCAGCAGGATGATGCTGACGAGATACAGCCAGATCATGAGCACGATGACCGTCGCGAGCGAGCCGTAAAGCACGGAATACCGCGCCATATTGTCCACATAGAACGAAAAGCACCACGACACGAGCACCCATGCCACCAGCGAAAACAGCGCCCCCGGCCAGACCTCGCGGAAGCCGAGATGCAGGTTCGGGACGATGCGGTTGAACAGCATAAGGAACGCGAATACGATGACGATCATCATCCAGAAGCCTGTGCCGCGCGCCGCCTCAAGGACCGGTGCAGGGATCGGCAGCGCCTGCGGCAGCAGACGCAGCAGCATGCGTCCGGCGACGGCAAGCACAAAGCTGCACACGACGGTCAGCAGAAAGCCGGCCGTCATCGCGAACGACAGCAGAATATCGAGCCCCGCGCGGCGGTGCACCTCGACGCGGTAGATGCCGTCTACCGTGCGCATGATCGAACGCACCGCCCTCGACAGGAAATACAGCGTCAGCAGCGTCCCGATGAGCAGCGGACTGAACGACGGCGTCGCCGTGATCTGCTCAAAGTACGACAGGATGAGCTCCTGCAGGCTTTTCGGCATCAGCTCGAACACCGGCCGGAAATCCTCGATCGAAATGCCGAGCCGCGCGACGAGCGCGTTGACAAACATCAAAAGCGGGAGCAGGGAAAACAGCAGAAAATACGACAGGGCCGCCGCCGCCTGCGGAATGCCGTCCGAAAAAAAACGGAGTACCATGCGCCGCACCAGATAGACCAGCCGATTCTGTCCGTTCAATCCGGCTCCCCCTTTCCTTTAATGTTTTATTTATTGTATCAGCTTTTGTACGGTTTTACAACCGTCCGCACGAAAACGTTTTTCGTACATTTGTTCGTGTTCGCTCTTGTGTTTTCTCTGCCTCTGGTGTATACTTAAGGCAATAGATGCCTTTCCTGCGACTATTCTGCCTCGGAGGTGGAGATATGCAAGATCCGCGCAGCCATACCTGTTGCTTTTCCGGGTATCGTCCCGAAAAGATGCCCTTCCGCACAAACGACCCGGACGCCGTGCAGGCGCTCGAGACGGCGCTCGACCGCGCGGTCGAACACGCCGTTTCGCAGGGCTATCACACCTTTCTCTCCGGCATGGCAGCCGGATTCGATATCTGGGCGGCCGAGGCCGTCATCCGCGCGCGCGCGCATCATGACATCCGTCTGCTGTGCGCCGTTCCGCATGACCATCAGTCCGACCGCTTTCCCCCCTCGTGGAAAAAGCGCTATAATGTCTGTCTGGTCAATTCGGACGCCGTGCGCGTATTCGCATCGAATTATTTCTCCGGCTGTTTTTCCGTGCGCAACCGCTTCATGGTCGACTCCTCCTCCCTGCTCATCTGCTACTTCGACGGGCAGGCCGGCGGCACGGCACAGACCGTTCACTACGCACAGGGCAGCGGCCTGCGCATCATCAATCTCTCTCCTCGCGCATATGATCAGCTTTCCCTGCTCTGATTCTTCGCCTCGCCGTCCCCTTCTCCGGACGGCGATGTTTTTTGTCTGCATCGCTGAAACGGACTTTATTGCCAGACCGTTCCATCCCTCCGGCACAGATGTCCCGACGATTTGTAAACAGTTTTCGAACTTTTCTCTTTTCCGCCCCTCCTGCGATTGCATTCCTGCTTCAGAATGTGTATACTTAGTCAGAGATTGAATTTTGCTTCAGTCCATCATTTCTACACGAAACATCCACAATACTGCTTCATGATATTAGTGCCGAAAGGAGTGAACAGAATATGCGTATTCTGCTGATTGAAGAATTTGACAGCGCACCTGTACCGCAGGCGCTCCAGTGCGAGAACATTGCTTTCGATATGGTGCCGCCGCCGGAGGAGGACGAGCCGTTCGTTTTCCCGGAAGGCGTGTATGACGCCGCGATACTGACCGCATCCGACCTTTCCTACAGCCGCAGCGCAAAGACCCGCGCGCGTCTGTCGCTCATCCGCGAGGAGGGCACGCAGATCCCCATTCTTATCGTGCTTCCCCATCCCTCGGCGCGCGACCGAGCACGTCTGCTCGATGCCGGTGCGGATTATGTGCTCGCGGAGCCGTTCGTCTCGGATGAGCTTGCCGCTGTCCTGCGCGCGCTCGCACGCCGCAGCCCGGCCATCAAGAGCGAGATCCTCACCGCGGGCGATCTGACCTTTGACCGCGGCCGCTGCACCGTAAAGAGCCGCTCGGGCGAGATCCGTCTGTCGGGCAAGGAAACGCTGCTGATCGACATTTTCCTTTCCAATCCCGGTCAGGTCGTTTCGCGCGAGACCATTCAGGCCAGGGTCTGGGGCTCGGACAGTCAGTCCACCTACAACTCTATCGAGGTCTACCTCACACTGCTGCGCCGCAAGCTCCGTTCCATCGGCTCGGAGGCACAGATCTGCGCCGAGCGCGGTCTGGGCTACTACCTCGCGGAATAAGCCCGAAAACACACCCGGAGCGCCTTTTATCTGGCCGTTCCGGGTGTTTCTCTATCTTTTGCGTGCCTGTTATCCCTTGCGGTAGTGTGAGGGCGAAACACCGTATACGCTGCGGAAGCGCTTGATGAAGTAGCTGAAGTTGTCGAAGCCGACGCTGAAGCCGACCTCCATGACCGGAAGATCGGTCTCGCGCAGCAGACGCGCCGCCTGCTCGATGCGCAGAGAGTTGATGTGCTGCGTAAAGGTGCGGCCGAAGTTTTCCCTGAAAAACGTGCTGAAATACTGCGGCGACAGGCCGAAATGCGACGCGACCTCGGGCAGCGAGAGCGGCTCGGTGAAGTGCTCGCCGAGGTAGCCAACGATCTCGCGCAGCTGCCGCGCCCTGTAGTCCGCGCCGGGACGCACGGGCCGCCCCTCCAGCCGGCCGTACTGTGCACAGACCGCGACGATGCCGAGCAGCGCCGCCTTGACGGCGAGCTGACAGCCGGGCGCCTGCTGCTGCCATGTGCGGACGATCTGCGCGAGCAGCGTGCGCACCTCGCTCTGCCCCGGCTCGCCCGACCGCAGACAGGTCGCAAACCGCAGCCGCCCCTCTGCGAGCGGCTCGAGCAGGGCGAACTCGGTCTCGTCGGCACGGGCGAACTGCAGAAAATCCGCCGCAAAGACGAACGAGCGGAACTGATTTTCTCGTCCGGCGGCGCGTATCTCATGCAGCTCCTCGGACGCCGCGAAGAATACGTCTCCCCGAGCGCCCTCGTACATCCGGTCCGCGATCGTCAGCGAGACGCGGCCGCAGTCCACCGTGATGATCTCCAGCTCGGGATGCCAGTGATACGGGATGAAATCGCTGTCATCCGCCTCGCTCCCGTCGAGTGCCGGATAGATCTGAAACGGAAAGGAAAGCGTGCCGTGCTCCTTCTTTTCGCGCCTTGCCGCATCCATCGCGTCTCCTCCTCTCGTTCCGGGGCAGTTTTCCCCGCCGCAGAACTCCTTAAAATTGTGTTATTCGTTCTGAATTTATTGCAAGCGTTTTCGCATCAATCTGCTATAATTATAATCGTAAAAGGAACTACGCGCAAGAGTGCGGCAAAATAAAATCGTATTTTTGTTGTATCATATGTCAAAAGAAGCTTCTGACTTTTTGTGACAAATGACGAAGTGGTTCCGACAGCACGCAAGAGGTTGCGCAGGAGTGTGCTCTCGTGCTATAATAGAAGGTGGACAGGTCTGATTACGGCCGGTCTGCCGGGCGCAGGGCAGGAATGCTCCGCGCACCGAACCAAAAAAATATTTTTTTGGAGGGAGATTTACTATGTACATGGATAAGCAGGTCAAGCGCGGATACAACGAGTATATCCGTCTTGACGAGGGCATCGGCAAGGATGCCATGATGGACGTTGCTCTCCTCGTTATGGAGGATGGCGACACCTGGAGCTGCGAGGAGCCGGAAAAGGAAGTTGCAGCGCTCGTATTCGACGGCAAGTGCACGATCAAGTGGGAGGATCAGTCCTACGACGTTGACCGTCCGAACCCGTTCGACTACAATCCGTCCTGCCTGCACGTATGCAAGGGCGTCAAGTTCGAGATCATCGCACACGGCCCGTGCAACATCTACATTCAGAAGACGCTGAACGAAAAGACCTTCCCGAGCAAGATGTACAAGCCGGAAGACACCGACACCTGGGCTCGCGGCAACAAGGGCGAGCTGATGGGCTGCATCAAGCGCGACGTTCGCACCTGCTTCGACCTTGACAACGCACCGTACTCCAACATGGTACTGGGCGAGGTCGTCAACCTGCCGGGCAAGTGGTCCTCTTACCCGCCGCATCATCATCCGCAGCCGGAGTGCTACTTCTACCGCTTCGACAAGCCGATGGGCTTCGGTGCAGGCTGGGGCAACGGCGAGATCTACGAGACCCATCACAACGGCCTTGCGATCATCACCGACAAGATGCACTCTCAGGTAACCGCTCCGGGCTACTCCTGCTGCTACGCATGGGGCATCCGTCATCTGCCGGGCGACCCGTGGGACAAGACCCGCATCGACGACGAGGAGCATCTGTGGCTGCTCGAGGATGACGCGAACGACCACATCTGGCACTGCCCCTCTGGTAACTAACGTTCCCAGAGTATAGGGGGGACGCTGTCCCCCCTATATACCGAACAAGTTCCCATGGAAACTTGTTCGGATACCCCCCTCTCGTTCGCACGGCGAACGAGGCTGCGCCGCCACAAGGTGAATTGCCCGTAGGGCAAGAGAAGGTGCCCTGGGGTACGGCGCAGGCAGTGGTAACAAAGTCCGGCAGAGCTGGACTTTGTTAGAGAACTGCATCTGCCGCGTGCGCGCGGCAGGCACGGGACAGGTCCCGTGTATTGGGGAACCTGTGGTTCCCCTTGCCCCCTCCTTTTGGGGAGGGCGGTTCGATTATCTTTGTTATACATTATTTTAGGAGGATTTCCACGATGATTCATATGGAAACCGTTCGTCTGACTGCATCTCAGGCACTCGTTCGCTTCCTCGAGAACCAGTATATCAGCTACATTGATATGGATGGCAACGAGCAGGAGCACAAGTTCGTTAAGGGCATCTTCATGCTCCCGGGCCACGGCAACGTTGTAGGCTTCGCCAACGGCGTTGAGCAGGAGCTCAAGGACATGATCGTTTACCAGGGCAAGAACGAGCAGGGTATGGCTCTGGCTGCTGTCGGCTACGCAAAGCAGATGCGCCGCAAGTCCATCTTCGCCTGCACCTCTTCCGTAGGCCCCGGCGCCTGCAACATGGTTACCGCTGCTGCAACCGCAACCGCTAACAACATTCCGGTCCTGATCCTGCCGGGCGACATCTACGCTTCCCGTCAGCCGGACCCGGTTCTCCAGCAGATGGAGCAGCCGCAGAACCTGTCTATCTCCGCTCATGATGCTTTCCAGGCTGTTACCAAGTACTGGGGCCGCATCAACCGTCCGGAGCAGGTCATGACCGACATGATCTCTGCTATGCGCGTTCTGACCGACACCGCCAACACCGGCGCTGTTGCAATTTCCCTGCCGCAGGACGTTCAGGCTGAAGCATACGATTACCCGGTTGACTTCTTCAAGAAGCGCGTATGGCGCATCGACCGCCGTCCGATCACCAAGTATGCTCTCGACAAGGCTGTTGAGGTCATCAAGAACGCAAAGAAGCCGCTCCTGATCTGCGGCGGCGGCGTTCGCTACGCTGAGGCACACAAGGTATTCAAGAAGTTCGCTGAAGACTTCGGCATCGCATTCGGCGAGACCCAGGCGGGCAAGTCCGCTGTTGTCTGGGATCACGAGCTGAACCTCGGCGGTCTGGGCACCACCGGCGGCATCGCTGCCAACAAGCTGGCGCACGAGGCTGACGTTGTTATCGGCGTCGGCACCCGTTACACCGACTTCACCACCGCTTCCAAGTGGCTGTACCGCACCGACGCAAAGTTCGTCAACATCAACCCGTCTGAGTTCCAGGCTTACAAGATGGACGCTACTCCGGTCGTTGCTGACGCGAACGAGGCTCTGACCGCGATCGGCGAGGAGCTGGCTAAGATCGGCTACCACACCGACAAGGCTTACGCTGAGGAAGTTGCTGCTCTGCGCAAGGAGTGGTGGACTGAGGTTGAGCGTCTGGACGCTGTTGAGTACACCGACAAGGAGCACTTCACCCCGGAGATCAACGACGCTAACCGCGAGTGCGTTGAGAAGTACATCAAGGATACCGGCTGCAAGCTGTGCCAGACCACTGTTCTGGGCACCATCAACCACCTCATCGACGACAACGCGATCGTATGTGCAGCAGCAGGCTCTCTGCCGGGCGACATGCAGGGTCTGTGGCGCGCACGCAAGGAGAACACCTACCACATGGAGTACGGCTACTCCTGCATGGGCTACGAGGTTGCATCCGCTCTGGGCGCTAAGATCGCCTGCCCGGATCAGGAAGTTTACGCTATGTGCGGCGACGGTTCCTTCGACATGCTGCACTCTGAGCTGATCACTTCCGTTCAGACGGGCCACAAGATCAACGTCATGCTGTTCGACAACGCTTCCTTCGGCTGCATCAACAACCTCGAGGTAGGGCAGGGCAATGCGTCCATCTGCACCGAGAAGAATATGCTCGAGCCGGGCGTTACCAACGGTATCCACAAGGGCAAGGTAATCCAGGTAGATTACGCTGCAATCGGCGCTGCTTACGGCTGCAAGACCTACACCGTCAAGACCCTTGACGAGCTGAAGGCTGCAATCGAGGACGCTAAGAAGCAGACCGTTTCCACCCTGATCGACATGAAGGTTCTGCCGAAGACCATGTCCGCAGGCTACGAGAACTGGTGGCGTGTAGGTGTAGCTGAGGTCTCCACCAAGCCGGAGGTTCAGGCTGCACGCAAGGCGATCGAGGATCACCTGTTCGAGGCTCGCCACTATTAATAGCGCGCGATAAACTCGCTCAAATGAAAATGAAGCTCCCGGCCGAAAGGCCGGGAGCTTTTTATGGCAATACCGCATAATTGAACAAGAGCGATTTGCGAGCAAATTTTGCGTTCTGACAAGGCGCGGTTTTGCGGTAATACTTGATGTATTACCGTGAAATCGCAACAAAGTCAGGGCACAAAATTTCCGCAAAGCGCCGCAGCTTTAATTGTGCGGTGTTGCCTTATATAAGAAGCCCCTGTCCGCAGACAGGGGCTTCTGTTTTTCGACAGTCTTACAGCATCTGAAGCAGCTCGATCTGCTCGCCGGACGGGCCGGTGAAGAACCAGTTCTGCAGGCCACCGAAGGTGTTCGGCAGAACCTTCTTTTCCGGTGCGGTGAAGCTGATGATTCCGGCCGCCTTGAGGTCGGCAGCGGTCTTGTCGAGATCGTCAACGTAAACGGCGAAGTGCGGAATGCTGCCCTCGCCGGACGGCACGAGCGTGCCTGCGGGCGGCTCGATCAGCTCGAGCAGGAAGCCGCCGAACTCAACGAGCGCCAGCTTCTTCTCGCCGTCCGGGGTCTGCACGCCGTCGCGCTTGAAAACGCTGCCGCCGATGTTCTCGTAGAATGCGATGCTCTGCTCCATATCCGCTGTATAAATGGCGATATGGCCCAGGCCCTTGTAATGTTCCTTCATGGTTAATCCTCCTTGCTGTGAGGCTGTACGCGCCTCTATGTAAAGCATAGCATTTTGCGTCCCGTTTGTACAGAGAAACCCGAAGAAAACCTCGGTTTTTCTCAAAGCAGCCGCGCGGCAGCGCGCATATAATAAAAATCGCGAAGCGATTTCAAAAAACCGAGGGCGTGTACCTCGGTTTTTTGACTTCTGGAGGGAGAACGTTTCTGCATAGGAACTTTCGGACGACCCGTGTTCTGCGAAGTCAGAACACACCTTGTCGGCGAAACGTCAGTTTCGCGACAGGTAAAAAAAGAGACCGCCGAAGCGGTCCCTTTGAAGGTCAGTCGATATTGACTTATCAGTCCTGTACGGTGGTAACGACCGAAGCGCTGGACTGGTTCTCGAGGTAGGTCTGGTAGGTGGTCTTCTCGCTCTTGCCGAAGCCAAGGGGAGAGAAGATTACGTAAGCCAGGCACATGATGATCAGGGTTACGGTAGCCCAGATCTTGCCGTTGTGCCACGGGGTCAGATCTACAGCGCCTACGTCCTTCAGCTCGAAGTCCTTCTCGCGCGGATGCTTCTTGACGATGACCCACATCAGGATCATGTCGAATACGAACAGGATTGCGGTGAAGTACAGGTAGTGGATGTTGTTCAGGAACGGAATGACGTTACGCAGACCGAACTGGAGGATGAAGTACAGAACAACGTGTACCGGGATGACGATCTTAGCAGCGATAGCCGGAACCTTCTTCCAGAAGAAGCCGCACAGCAGGCAAACGAAGATCGGGGTGTTGAACGCAGCGAAAGCAGAGTTTACGAAGCTCGTGATGCCGCCCATGTAGAGCATGAACGGGGACATGATGGTGGAAACTACTGCTACGACAGTACCGAAGTTCTGGCCGATCTTAACCATGCGGGCATCAGATGCGGTCGGGTTGAACAGCGGACGGTGAATGTCGAGTGCGTAGATGGTGGATGCGGAGTTCAGTACCGAGTTAAAGGAGGACAGGATCGCGCCGAACATTACAGCAGCGAAGAAGCCAAGGATCGGCTTCGGCATAACCTGTGCTACCAGCATCGGGTAAGCGGAGTCGCCGGAACCCCAGTCGGTGCCCGGGTAAGCCAGTGCGCAGATAACGCCCGGAACAACGATGATGAGCGGGGTCATGATCTTGAGGAAGCCTGCGAATACGGCGCCCTTCTGTGCTTCCTTCAGGTTCTTAGCACCGAAGGTACGCTGGATGATGGACTGGTTGGTTGCCCAGTAGTACATGTTGTTGACCAGCAGGCCGGTGAACAGCAGCGGCCACGGGAGCCACGGCTCCGGGGTGTTAACCTCGTTGATGGCGTTCAGGTAGGACGGATTGGTGTGCAGGAACTTGTCGAAGCCGTCCACGAAGGAGCCGTCGCCGCCCAGCTGACCGGACAGGAACATGAAGCCGAATACCGGAACGAGCAGGCCGCCGACGATCAGGCCGAGGCCGTTGATGGAGTCGGACAGTGCGATTGCCTTCAGGCCGCCGAAGATCGCGTAGATCGAGCCTACGATAGCGGTTGCGACACAGACGATAGCGATCGCCGCAAAACGGGAGATGCCGAAGATCTCGTCGATGCCGAAGATGTTGACGAATACCTGTGCGCCGGCGTACAGGATGTTCGGCAGCATGATTACAACGTAGCTAAGAAGAACGATGATGGATACCAGACGGCGGGTGCCCTCGTCGTAGCGCTGCTCAAAGAACTGCGGTACGGTGGTCAGACCGGTCTTGAGGTACTTCGGCATGAGTACGAATGCCAGGATAACCAGAGCGATTGCGGAGGTTACCTCCCAGCCCATCGTGGACATGCCTACGCGGACAGCCTGGCCGTTGTTGCCGACGAGCTGCTCTGCGGAAAGGTTGGTCATCAGCAGAGAACCGGCGATGACCGGGCCGGTCAGGCTGCGGCCGCCGAGATAGTAGCCGTCCTGGGTCTCAAGGTTGTCACCGCGGGTCTTCCACCACGAGATGATTGCGACGAGTGCCGTGAATGCCACGAAGGTAATCGCGGTAAACGCCATGGAGTTTACGAAATTCATCCTTTTCTCCCCTTCAGGTAAAAATTGTTTCGCGCGAAAAAACGGCTTCCCTCTTACCATTTTTTCGCATTTACTTAAACAGAACTTTATCCCCTTGCGTGTACGCGCACGCAGTGCCTTAAAAAAAGGATCGTCGATTTTTTGTCGATGATCGCTGCGTTCAGGAAATACCGTTCTCGTTTTCCGACAATCATTTTAACACTATATCTACATTTAGGCAAAGATTTTTTTCGTTTTCCGATATACTTTGGTTATTTGCACATAAACCGCATGTCGTTTTTGTGTATTTCGACGTTGGTTGTTATGTTTTTCACAAAGACAGCCCGCTCTTTTTATCACTTTCATCTGAAAAAGTCCGAAAATTCATACTGTAATCAAAAAAATGGATGCCTTCCTTTTCGAGGAAAAGCATCCATTTCTTTCGACGCAAACGGTTGCGTTTTTTACGGCAGATACCACTGCGGAATCCGCTTTTTCGGGTCGAAAATCTGAGCGTACTGCGCACTGCGGTAAGCGGTCAGCGCCTCGCATTCCGACAGCGTTTCATTGTCGTGCCACGAGCCGTCCGCCAGATAATAGCCGTAGCTGTTAATGCGCGGAACGCTCTGCTGCGCCGCGAGACGCAGCTCGTCAAATCCCGAGGTGGAGCAGCCCAGCGCATCGAGCGCGAACGCAGACAGGTAGTTTGCGCTGATTTCCACGCCGGTCTGCGACCCAATGTCGTAATTCGCCCAGATGAAGAACGGCGTGATCAGCTTGGTCTGCTTCTGCTCGCGCGAACGCTCCGCGTCCGTATTGCCGTACAGCTCGTCGTAGAATGCCGACGGAACGTTCGGCTGATGGTCGCCGAAGAAAATGATCGCGGTATCCTCGGAAACGTTTGCAAAATAGCTGATAAGCTCCTGCACCGCCTCGTCCGAGCAGCGCACGAGAGACAGGTAGGTGTCGACCTGCTGATACCTGCCCTCGTACTCGCCGGTCAGGCGGATCTTCTCCTCAAAGGCCGGATATCCCTCGCGCTCATAGCCGCCATGGTTCTGCATGGTGACGTCGAACAGGAAGAACGGCTGTCCCTTCGGCTTGTTCTCGTACAGCTCGATGATCTTCTTATAGCTTGCGCTGTCGCTCACGCGGCCGCGGACGCGCTCGACATCGCTCGGGAAGCTGTCCTCGTAGCACTGCTCGTCGAAGCCGAACGACTGATAGACCTGCGGGCGGTTCCACGAGGTCGACAGATACGGGTGCATCGCGACCGTCTGGTAATTCTGCGCCTCCAGGGCGCCGACAAGGCTCGGCATCTCGCTCTTGACATACATCTGATACGGCGAGCAGCCGAACGGCAGGAACGCCATGGTATCGCCGGACAGGAACTCAAATTCGGTGTTTGCCGTGCCGCCGCCGAAGGTCGAAACGAGCAGATTGCCCGTGATGGTGTTCTTCTGCCCCTTCTGCATACTGTGCACGAAGGGCATATAGTCCTCGTTCGTCTCGAAATTGCCCACGATGCCGAGGTCGGAGAACGACTCGTTCATGATGACGATAATGTTCGGGGTTTTCGTCCCCTGCTCGCCCTTATAATCCTCCGCAAGCGTTTGCAGTCCGTCTGCGCTGTACCCCTCCGGCGCGCGGACGATCGACCTCCCTGCGCAGCGCAGAAAGTAGTAGAACTCGCTGTAGGAGCGGCTCGACGCCCAGAAATTGATGCTGGTGCCCGTGATGCCGAGCCCGTAGTGAACGGCATACGCCGCGAGCGCAACGACGATGAGCGAGCAGCCGCGCCGCACATACCAGCGGTCGAACAGCTTCCAGCGGCGCTGCATCAGGCAGACGAGCACGCAGTACAGCACCGCCGTGCTCACGCCGCGCAGCACGGACAGCTCGACCGGTGCAGAATACCCCTGCGCAACGTTGGCCGCCGTGCCGATGGAGAACACGTCGCTCAGCATGACCGGCGTGCCGCGGAACAGCATGACGTAGTGGTCGATGAGGCCGTGCAGCAGGCTGATGCCCATGCCGACGCAGACCGCGTGCCGTCCACGCGCAGTGATCAGATAGGCGGCTGCGTACAGGCCGATATAGCACAGCCAGCCCTGCCAGAACGACTGCTCGAGTCCCACACTGCCGCCCTTGACCATATACTCGACCACGACGACACTGACCGCCGATGCGCTGCCGAGCAGCAGCAGGTCATGCAGCAGCGCGAGCGGTGCCGGCGCCTTCTTCCACGGACGCAGCACGAGCGGCAGAAACGCCGCCAGCGCAAGCAGGTTCGAGGTCTTGTCGAGGAAGGACAGCGAGCCTTTGTGCAGGATGGGCCAGAAAACCGCCGCGAAGCACAGCGTCAGCAGCACGTTCGCCGCAAGCAGCGCCCAGTTCCATTTTCCTTCGTCTTTTTTATTTTTCAGTTCATGTTTACCCACAGATTGCCCTCTTTCTCTCGGATAAAAGCAAAGCCGCCGTGTTTTCGGGCACAGCGGCTTTTTCTGTCAGTGGTTAAGGCAATACCGCATAATTGGACAAGAGCGATTTGCGAGTAAATTTTGTGTACTGACGAGGCGCGGTTTTGCAGCAATACTTTCGCATTGCAAGAAATCGCAACAAAGTCAGGGCACGAAATTTCCGCAAAGCGCCGCAGCTTTCATTATGCGGTGTTGCCTTAAGCCTGCGGCTCTTCTTCGACGCGGGTGACTGCGATCGAGAGGTCGTCAAGCTGCTTGTCGTCTACGACATCCGGGCAGTTCATCATGAGGTCGGATGCGTTCTGAACCTTCGGGAAGGCGATGACGTCGCGGATGGAGTCCAGGCCGGCCAGCAGCATGCACAGACGGTCGAGACCGTAAGCCAGGCCGCCGTGCGGAGGTGCGCCGTAAGAGAACGCAGTGATCAGGTGGCCGAACTGCTCCTTGGCCTTTTCCTCGGTGAAGCCGAGTGCCTCGAACATCTTGGTCTGAAGCTCGGGATCGTGGATACGGATAGAGCCGCCGCCCAGCTCGCAGCCGTTCAGGATAATATCGTATGCCTTGGCGCGGACCTTGGCCGGGTCGGTGTCGAGCAGCGGAATATCCTCGTCCATCGGCGCGGTGAACGGATGGTGCATCGCAACGAGACGGTTCTCCTCCTCGCTGTACTCGAACTGCGGGAACTCAGTGACCCACAGCAGCTTGAAGTCGTCCTTCTTGGCAAGGCCGAGACGCTTTGCCAGCTCGCAGCGCAGTGCGCCCAGAGCGACGGCAGCGGTCTGCCAGTTTGCATCGGCGACAACGAACAGCAGGTCGTTCTCCTTCGCGCCTGCACGCTCCTTGATGGCCGCAATCTCGTCCTCGGACAGGAACTTCGCAAAGGAGGAGGTCATGCTGCCGTCAGCGGCGAGCTTCATCCACGCGAGGCCCTTTGCGCGGTAGGTCTTGACAAACTCGCCGAGCTTGTCGATCTCCTTGCGCGGGAACTTGTCCGCATAGCCGTTTACGTTGATGAGACGGACCGTGCCGCCGTTCTCGACGGTATCCTTGAACACCTTGAACGAGCAGTCCTTTGCAATGTCGGAAATATCCTTGATTTCAAAGCCGAAGCGGACGTCCGGCTTGTCCGAGCCGTACTTGTCCATTGCATCCTGCCAGGTCATGCGCGGCAGAGGAAGCTGAATATCAACATCGAGCACTTCCTTGAATACGCGCTGGAGGAAGCCCTCGTTTACCGCGATAACGTCGTCCTGCTCGACGAACGACATCTCAAGGTCGATCTGGGTAAACTCCGGCTGACGGTCGGCGCGCAGGTCCTCGTCGCGGAAGCAGCGGGTGATCTGGATGTAGCGGTCCATGCCGGACAGCATGAGCAGCTGCTTGTACTGCTGCGGAGACTGCGGCAGGGCGTAGAACTTGCCCGGATGTACGCGGGACGGCACGAGGTAGTCGCGCGCGCCCTCCGGGGTGGATTTGGTGAGCATCGGGGTCTCGATCTCGAGGAAGCCGTGCTCATCGAAGTAGTTGCGGGCTACCTGCGTTACGCGGTGGCGCAGCATGAGGTTGCGCTGCATGGACGGGCGGCGCAGGTCAAGGTAGCGGTACTTCAGACGGATCTGGTCACCGACCTCCTTGGTGTCGTCGATCTCGAACGGGGTAGTCTCCGCCTTGGACAGAATGCGGATGTCCTCTGCGATGATCTCGACCTCGCCGGTCGGCATCTTCTTGTTGACAGCAGCCGCGTCGCGCGCGACCAGCTTGCCCTTGACCGCTACAACGAACTCGGTGCGGCAGGTGAAGGCAATGTCGAACAGGTCGGCGTTGACCGACTTGTCGAAGGTGCACTGTACGATGCCTGCACGGTCGCGCAGCAGCAGGAACAGAACGCCGCCGTTGTCGCGCACGCGGTCGACCCAGCCGTTAACAGTAACGGTCTGGCCTGCGTGCTCCAGACGAAGCTCACCGCACATATGCGTGCGCTTCATGCCTGCAATAGATGTGTTATTCATGTTTATCAATCCTTATTACTAAGATTTGTTTGATGATGGAGTTATTTTTCATCCGGCGTTTTCTTGGCGGAAATAGCATCCGGCAGGAAATAGTTCAGAATGGCGGGCATCGCAAGGCCGAGAATCACAGCGGCAATGGCCATGACCAACCACTCGTGTACAAACAGAATGACGCCGCACAGCACCCCCGTGCAGCGGATGATGGTCTTGCGCAGTTTATCCATAAGACGGCCTCCTTACTCGGAATCTTGATTTTTCATTTCAGTCAGAACCGGCCAGACACGGTTGACATACCCGATCACGACCATTGCAGCAAACAGAATGAGAATGACAAAGGTCGCAAGTGCGAACCCACCGGCATTGCATTGCAGCCAGAAAATCATCATCAGGATGGATGCGATAACGCCTAACATCCCCACAATCATCTGCGTACAGCCCCAAATAAGACTCTTCATAAGAAATCCCTCCATATTCAGTTGAAAATCTATCTCTACCAGCGGCGGGGCACCCCAGGGTGGCTTCTCTTGCCCTTGCGGGCAATTCACCTCCTGGGGTCACCCGCCCTGCAATTTAGCGATTTATTTGTCGCAGATTACTTTGCCTGCGTTTTTCTTCGCCAGACCGTCATGAATCAGCTTTGCTGCTTCATTAAGCGAAACCTTGACCTGCTCACCGGACTCCATGTCCTTGACAGCGACAACGCCCGCATTGATCTCATCCTCGCCGAGGAAGATAACGAACGGAATGCCCAGCTTGTCGGCGTAGCCGATCTTGTGCTTGAACTTCTTCTGCTCGCCGTACAGCTGGGTGCGGATGCCCGACTCGCGCAGAGCGGTAGCGGTCTTGATGGCCGCGCCCATGTCGTCGGTCATCGGCAGGATGAGTACGTCCGCCGGCGCCTTGTTCATCTGGTCGTTCAGATAACCCTGCTCGCCGAGCACGTAGAACAGACGGGTCAGACCGATGGAAATGCCGACGCCCGGCAGCTGCTTGTCGGTGTAGTACTCGGCAAGGTTGTCGTAGCGGCCGCCCGAGCAGATGGAGCCGATCTCCGGATGGTCGAGCATCGCGGTCTCATAAACGGTGCCGGTGTAGTAGTCCAGACCGCGTGCAATCGTCAGGTCGATTTCGAAGTGGTCAGCCGGAACGCCGAACGCCTGCATATAGGTTGCAACCGTTTTCAGCTCCTCCGCGCCGAGGTCGAACACCTCGTTTTTGCCCTTGTAGCTGTCGAGCGCTGCGAGGATGCCCTCGGTGCCGCCCGGGGTTTCGATGAACTTCAGCAGCTCGTCAGCCGCAGCAGCTTCCACGCCGAAATCCTCGACCAGAATGGTCTTTACCTTCTCTGCGCCGATCTTCTCGAGCTTGTCGATGGTGCGCATGACGTCGCCCGCCTTCTCGGTCAGGCCGAGGATGGCGAAAAAGCCGTTGAGCACCTTGCGGTTGTTGATGCGGATCTTGAAGCGCTCGAGACCGAGCGAGGTGAACGTTTTGTAGATGATGCTCGGAACCTCGGCCTCGTTGATGATGTCGAGCTTGCCGTCGCCGATGACGTCGATGTCCGCCTGATAGAACTCGCGGAAACGGCCGCGCTGTGCGCGCTCGCCGCGGTATACCTTGCCGATCTGGAAGCGGCGGAACGGGAAGGTCAGCTCGCCGTAGTGCTGCGCGACATACTTCGCGAGCGGTACGGTGAGGTCAAAGCGCAGCGACAGGTCGCTGTCGCCCTTGGTGAAGCGGTAGATCTGCTTTTCGGTCTCTCCGCCGCCCTTGGCGAGCAGCACCTCGGAGGACTCGATGAGCGGTGTGTCGAGCGGATAGAAGCCGTACAGCGCGTAGGTCTCGCGCAGCACCTGCATGATGCGCTCCATCTGTACCTGCGGCGCGGGCAGCAGCTCCATAAAGCCGGACAGAGTTCTGGGTTTCACTTTTTCCATGTTTCAATTCTCCTCAAGACAGACGGAATGCACCGAACGGGTAATTTTCCCATCCGGTGCAGCGTTCTGTCGTTTTTATTTTCTGTTCTTCGGGTTGACGATGTTGCGCCAGTCCAGATCGCCGCGGTCAAGACCGAGGATGAGCATTTCAGCCGTTGCCGAGTTGGTAGCGATCGGGATGTTGTGCATATCGCACAGTCGTGCGATCGCGTGGACATCCGGCTCGTACTGCGAGTTGGACATCGGATCGCGGAAAAACAGCACAAGGTCGATCTCGTTGTAAGCGACGCGCGCGGAGATCTGCTCCTCGCCGCCCTGCATGCCGGCCAGACACTTGTCGATCTTGAGACCGGTTGCCTCTTCGACGAATTTGCCGGTCGTGCCGGTCGCGCAGATGTTATGCTTTGCCAGGATGCCGCAGTATGCCATGCAGAACTGTACCATCAGCTCTTTTTTGCGGTCATGTGCGATCAGTGCTATGTTCATTTCCAAACGTCTCCTTCCTTATCCCCATGGTTGGCTTGTGTCAACGTCAGATTTTGTCTCTCTGTGACGGTTAAATCTTCATCAGCGGCACGCGCTCTCCGTCCAGACGGCGCGCGATATTCTGATAAGCACGCGCAGCACCGTGCTTTTTGGCTGCGATGATGCTCGTTCCGCTGTTGCCGCAGGCGATCAGATCCTCATCCTCGGGCACGATGCCGAGCAGCGGAAGCCCTGCCTCATCCATCGCGTCGTCGATGTTGCCCGAGCGGCCGCGGCTGATGAGCCTCGGACGCACGCGGTTGAGCACCATGCGGATGCGCTGGATACAGTATTCCTGCTCGATGGTGCGGGCGCAGCGCTCCGCGCCGCGCACACAGGCGCGGTCGGTCGCGGTGACGATGATGGCCTGCGTGGCGATATGCGCCAGAAAGGACATCTCCGCCGGGAGTCCCGCCGGACCGTCGATGATGAGATAATCAAATCCGGCCTGCTCTGCCTGCTTTGCGAGCTGGTCCATGCCGCGCTCGCTCAGAGCGGGCAGTCTGACCGGCGCGGTCAGCAGGTACAGCGTCTCGTACACAGGATGACGCGCCATGGCGTCCGCGAGCTGCACCATGCCGCCCGCCACGTCGGCAAACGAGTAGACCACCCGATCCGACATGCCCAGTACGATATCCAGATTCCGAAGGCCGCAGTCGCCGTCGATGACGAGCACCCGATGCCCGTTTGCGGCGAGCGCCGCACCGACGCCGGCGGTAAGAGAGGTTTTTCCTGTTCCGCCCTTACCGGACGCCACCAGAATTACCTTTAACATACAGCCTCCGAAAGTGAGCCTGCCCGAATGTTTTTCCGCGCAGGCCGTGTAAGTTCTATTTGGTTACATTATAAACTAACGCCATGAATTTGACAAGCGGTCAGGCAAACTTTTTCTGCTGCGTGCGCGGACACTCGGAAAAAACTTATCGTAAAAGCGTGTTTTCCGTCGGCACAGCGTCAACATTTTCCACGTCGTCCGCCGTAAAGAACTCGTCGAGCATATCGCGGACGACCGGCGCGACGTATGCGCCGTGACCGGCGCCCTCGCCGACCACGCAGATGACGATCTGCGGGTCGTCGAACGGCGCGAACGCGATGAACAGACCGTTGTCGAACGCCTCGCCGTTCTCATAGGTCTCGGCTGTGCCGGTCTTGCCGCCGACCTTGATAGGATAGTCCGCGAACACGCTGCCGGCGGTGCCGCCCTCGTCGGTGACCTCGCTCATGCCCTGCATGACAAGGCGGCGGGTTTCGTCCGAAATCTCGATCTTCTCCTTCACATTCGGCGTTTCGTTCTTGACCACGCTTGAAAAGTCGTAGCTCTTGATGTTGCGCACGAGCGTCGGCTGATAGAGCGTGCCGCCGTTGACGACGGCAGAGATATAGTTTGCCAGCTGAAGCGGCGTAAAGCCGTTATCCGACTGGCCGATCGCCGCGATAACATCGTCGCCGCCCTGCCAGCCGCGCGTGGAGGGGTCAGCCTTTTTCATTTCCGCGCGGTAGGTCGGGCCTGCGGCATGGCCGGAGCGCTCGCCGATGCCGATGCCGGTGACGACACCGAGACCGAACCGCTCGGACCACTTTTCCAGATGCTCGCCGGTCAGTTTCTGACCGACGGTATAGAAAAACGTGTTGCACGAATACTTGAGCGCGCCTGTGACGTCGAGCGTCATCGGCGTGTCATGGTTTTTACAGGTGAATTTCTGGCCGCCGTACTCGAAAACGCCCGTGCAGGTGATCTGCGTGTTCGCGTCGATGACACCCTCCTCCAGACCTGCGATGGCGGACAGGACCTTGAAGGTCGAGCCGGGCGGATACACGCCGCTCGTAACGCGGTTCACCTCGGGATGACGGCTGTCGTTTGCACGGTCCTCGGCCGCGGCGGTCGAATTGTAGTCCGCAAGGCTGTACGTCGGGTAGGACGCCATCGCGAGCACCTCGCCCGTATTCGGGTCGAGCGCGACCGCCGCGCCGCCCCTGCCGTTTCCGGCAAGGTTTTCCGCGAGCGAACGCTCCGCGACCTCCTGCAGGTCGAGGTCAAGGGTCGTCACGACGTTGTCGCCCGGCCGGGGCGCCGTGGTGGACTGCTCCGCGACCTCGCTGCCGCCGAGGTCGGTCTCCACCGTGCGCGAACCGGACGAGCCGTGCAGATAGCTCTCGAACGCTTTTTCCAGACCGGTCTTGCCGATGACCGAGGTCATCTGATAGCCGGCGAGGTCCTTATAGGTGTCCTTCCACTCGGTCGCGTCCACGACGCCCACCGTTCCGAGCACATGCGCGGCGGCGGTCGTGTCGTACTGACGCACGGCCTCACTCTGCACCTCGACGCCCGGATACTCCCCGTGATGCTCCTTGATATAGGCGATGAGGTCCATCGAAACGTCGTCTGCGAGCGTAAAGGTGATGGTCTTGCTGAAGCCGACCTGACGCATGCTGTAATACACGCCGACGAGCGTGCGCACATCGTCCTGCGGCAGATTTGCCGCCATGCCGAGCTTTTCGGTCATATATTTTCCCATCGCCGCAACAAATTCGGTCGGAGAGACCAGCGCTGTCGCGTCGATCTGCTTTGTTTTGTCGATGGCGTTTCCGTCTGCGTCATACTCGACCGGCGCTTCCCTCGCCTGCCGGACGGCGGTCTGCACGGCGGTCAGGCCGAGCGTCTCGCAGCTGTCCTTGATGTAGGCGGACAGCGTGGACATGCTACTGCTCCCCGCCTCGGCGGTGTAGGTGTAGGGCGCGGAGGCCGAGATCGGCAGCATATCGTTCAGGAGAGCGCGCGCCTCCCCGGCTTCCTCCTCGGTTTCGTCCGTATATTCATCCTGCGCAGGCTGCGCCTGCTTTTTTGCCGCCGCAAGCGTTTTGCTCACGTCGCCCGTGACATTCAGGCCCGCCGCATCCGCCTGCACGCGCTGCGCAAGGTCAAGCAGCCGGTCAAATTTGTCCTCCTTGTTCTCCCAGAAGTCGGAATACAGCAGAACGAGCGAAAAGCCGGTCTTGTTCGAGACCATCGGACGGCCGTAGCGGTCAAGGATCTCGCCGCGCGCGGCGGAGACCGTCGAGGTCGTCGTCAGAAACTGCGCGGAACGCTCGAGATATTCCTGTCCGTGCACAAGCTGGAGGTCGACCAGACGGCTTCCTGCCAGACCTGCGCACAGCAGCAGCATGACGAGCAGCGCGGCAAGCCGGTGCAGCAGTTGTTGTTTATTTTCCATGGGGTCGCTCCTTTATATCCACCGGTCGTCCCTCGAAAATGCGCGGCTGATGCGCCGCATGGGCAGATAGACGATAAAGCACAGCATGCACGCGACGAGCGTTCCGCCGACCGTCTGATGCAGCACGAGCAGGAAGGACGCGCCCTCCCGCATGAGCTGCACAAAATAGCGCAGCATGCCGAGCAGCAGCATCTCGAAGGCGTTCATCAGCACCATGGAGAGAAAGCCGCCTGCGAGCGCCGTCCGGCTGATCAGGCCGCCGAGCAGGCCGTACAGCATGAACCAGATCGGGTAAATGCCGTCCATGCCGACCAGACCGACGTCGTACAGCACCCCGGCGAGCAGACCCACGACCGCGCCCTCGACCGGGCCGTCGAGCAGGGCCGCCGCCGTCACGGCCGCAGGCAGCAGATCGACATGGTAGCCGAACAGCGGATGCGCGCCGAAGACAGTCGTCTGGATGACGTAGACAAGGATGGTCACAAGAGCGTACAGCAGCATTTTCGGGATAGAAATCAGTTCTCTCTGCATGGCATCACTCCGTTGTATCGGTGAAATCGGTGATGATGGACACGCTCGAAACGTTCGAGACGTTGACGAACGGCCGCAGCACGGCATAATACGAAATGCCGGTCTCCTCGGGCTGCACGCTCTCGACCGTGCCGATCATGATGCCCTTGGGAAAGGCGCCGCCGCGGCCCGAGGTCTCGACCGTATCGCCGACAACGACCTGATTGCCTGCCGTAAGGTAGGAAAGGCGCAGCCGGTCCTCGCTCATGAGGTCATAGCTGCCCTCCGCGATGGCGGTCTCGCGCGTGCGCGTGATGAGCGCGCCGCACTGCATGTCCACGTCGGTCACGGTCGTGACCTCGCACGTATTTGAGCCGGCCTCGCTGACGTAGCCGACCATGCCGTCGATCGTCGTGACGAGGTCCCCCTTCGCAACGCCGTGCGCGGTACCCTTGTCGAGCGTCAGCGTGACTGCGGTGTCGCCCGGATTGCGGCTGATGACCTCGGCGTTCACGGTCGTAAGGTTGCGCTGCCGCTCAGGCTGGCCTGCCTGTGCGCGGAAGCGGTTGTTCTCCTCGATGGCGAGCTGTGCGTCGCGCACCAGCTGCTCATTCTCGCGGAGCTGCTTTTTCAGCTCTTCGTTTTCCGCCTTCAGCTCGTCGAACTCGGTAAAATAGCCGATGCCTCTGCCGAACACGCCGCCGATGCCGCTCGCAAGGCGCTGCACCGGGCGGATGACCGCGCCTGCCGCGCGGCTCACCGGCGAGGGATTTCCCGTCACGCCGCTGTATACGGCCGACAGGATACACAGCACGGCCACCGCGGCGATTCCGACGAAAAACCGCGGCTCTACGCTTTTTCTTCTGCGCAAAACAAATCTCCTCTCAACGAACAGCGTTCAGCTTCCGCAGCATGACGCCGAGCGGCGCGACCGGAAGCCCCATAACGCTGTAATAATCGCCGCAGATGCCCTCGATGAGCAGCGCGCCGTGACCCTGGATGCCGTAGGCGCCCGCCTTGTCGAGCGGCTCGCCGGTCGCGAGATATTCCTCGAGCTCCTCCTCGGAAAAGTCGCGGAAAGTAACCTCGGTACGGGTGCACAGCGTCTGCGCGCCGCCGTCCGGCGACAGCACCGCAAGTCCGGTCAGCACCTCGTGCGTGCGGCCGCGCAGGCGGCGCAGCATATCCGCCGCGTCCGCTCTGTCCTTCGGCTTGCCGAGCGGCAGATGGTCGATGGTCACCATGGTGTCCGAGCCGATGCACACCGCGTCCGGATGCGACTGCATCGCCGCCTCGGCCTTGAGGCGCGACAGGCGGACGACCTCGTCCGCGAGCGGCGCGCCGTCGCGCAGGCTTTCATCCGCGTCCGCCGGGCAGACGGCAAAATTCTCTGTGATAAGGCTCAGCAGCTCGCGCCTTCTGGGCGAGCCGGATGCCAGTACGATTTTCATTTATTCGACTCCTCTTTTATATAAGCCGCGCGTGAACTCGCCCTCGAGCGGCGCACCGCTGAGGAACGCGCGTGCGATGTGTGCGCACTCCTCCGGACTTTCCGTTGTGAACAGCAGACGCGCTGTCTGCACGCCGAGCCGCGCGAAATCCTCGCGCAGACACAGCGGACGGTTGCCGATGAGCGTGTTGCGGCAGCCGTATTCGGGCAGCAGCGGAAAGCTCTCGTGCCGGCGGTCGGTCAGCACGGTCACGCCGTTTTTACACGAGCATTTTCCGCCGTGCTGACGGCGAATGGCGCAGTTTTCGAAGATCATGAGCGGCAGACGGCCGTAGACGATAAGGTCGGTCTCGAGCGGTCCGCTCATGTCGCGGATCTGCGCAAGACGCGCCTCGAACGACAGCGTCTGGCGCGAAACACCCATTTCCGCGAGCGCGCACAGCGTCCTGCTGTTGTAGGCGTTCAGGCCGAAATCGCCGTGCACGGCAAAGCCGAGCCGCCTTGCGAGCGGGATGTGGCCGATGTTGCCGACGAGCACGGTGTTCGTGCCGCGGCTCATCGCCTCGCCGAGCAGCATTTCGATCTGTCCCTGCTCGCTGTCGGAAAAGACGCGCGGCAGTACGGCCGGAAGACCGGTGCGCGCGGCAACCTCGAGCGGCGCATAGACAGCCTCCAGTCCGAGACCCTCGAGCGCTTTCGCCTGCGCCTCGGTGCGGACGGCGGCCGTATAGCCGCGGAAGCCCTCACGGGACGCCGCCTCCTCGTCGCGCGGCAGCACATTGCCGTCCATCCAGTCGCGCGAGGGCGCGACCGAGCGCTTGGAGAGCAGAAGCGCGAGCGCATCGCGGCGCATGCCGTTCATGACGGATGCCGGGACGACCAGACCATCCTCGACCTCGATATGCATGTTCTTCACATAAAACGGCGTGCCGCCGGTCTTGGAGAGCGATTTTTCCACCATTTCCGGGGTCGTCGGGCGGTTTTTCGCCTGCTCCGTCCCGCCCGTCACGGTCACTTCTCCGGCGCTCAGCACAGCGCCCGTGTCTCGGCGCGCGCTGAAGAACAGATTCACCGGCACGAGCGGCGCTTCCTTGCCCTCGGCAAAGCGGCGCGCAGCCTCGTCATAGAGCGCCTTGACCTCGTTCATCGGCACGTCGGTCTTGGTGCCGAACATGCTGTCGCCCTTTTTCCCGGTGTAGTAGCCGTCGGTGAAGCCGTCGCGCGAAAACACGCGGCGCAGGATGTCGCGCTCCCCGGCGGTCGGCTTTCTGTGCTCGCGCAGCAGGTCGGCATAGACCTTCGTAACGATCGCGGCGTACTCCGGGCGCTTCATGCGCCCCTCGATCTTGAGCGAGGATACGCCCCAGTCCGCCAGCTCCGCAACGTGACCGGCGAGCATCAGATCCTTGAGCGAGAGCGGGTAGCCGCCGTTGTACGGCAGGCGGCACGGCTGCGCGCATAGGCCGCGGTTGCCCGAGCGCTGTCCGATGACGGCGGACAGGTAGCACTGACCCGAATAGCACATGCACAGTGCGCCGTGGACGAACACCTCGGTTTCGACGCCTGCCTCGCGCGTGATCTGCTCGATCTGCTCGCGCGTGCATTCGCGGCTGAGCACGACGCGGGAAAAGCCGATGTCGCGCGCCTGTCTTGCCCCGTCGAGCGTGTGGATGGTCATCTGCGTGGAGGCGTGCAGGGCGAAATCCGGCGCGTGCGCATGGATGAGCCGCGCGAGACCCAGATCCTGCACGATGAGCGCGTCCGCGCCCGCCTCATACAGGAACTTCGCGTCCTCGAGCGCGTCGTCCAGCTCGCGGTCTCCCACGAGGATGTTCAGCGTGATGTTGCTCTTTACGTTTCGTGCGCGGCAGTAGGCGATGGCGTCCGCCATTTCCTCGTGCGAAAAGCCCTGCGCGTTGCGGCGCGCATTAAAGGTGCCGAAGCCCATGTACACCGCGCCCGCACCCGACTGCACGGCGGCGCGCACGCCCTCGGGCGACCCTGCCGGCGCAAGAAGTTCAGGAATTTTTACGTTCATTTGCTGTCTTTTCCGTTCTTTTCAGTCTTTTTGCCGCTGCGGAGCGCCTCGAGCTCTGCCTCGAGCTTGCGGCATTTTTCCTCCGCTGCGAGCGCCTCGCGCTTGGCCTTGATGCACTGGTCGGCCAGATTGACCGACGCCAGCGCGATCGCGCGCGTCGAGGCAAAGGAGGCGCTGCCGCCGCAGGACACGATGACCTGCTGGGCGAAGGAGGCGACCTCGTTCATGTATTCCACCGACTCATCCGCCATCAGCGTGTACTTCTGACCGGCGATGCGGAGTAAAATTCTGTTTTTCATATTTTCTCCCGTCCTTTCGAAAACGTGCAAGAGGGCATATTATCATAAATTACAGTATACCACATATTTCGTGTTTGTGGAACGGAAAATATGCGCAAAATGGCGTTTGGGCGTCAGGTGGATTTTGTACGCCCCCTGAACGGAAAAGCCGGGCGGCGCTCTTGTGAGTTTCGCTTTGCTGTGCTAAAATAGAAGTATCTATCGGACGGAACTGTCTTCCGCCGTATTTTCCGGAGGTTTATTGATTATGCTGAACATGAAAGAGGTGCGGCGCATCGTCGTCAAGGTCGGCTCCTCAACGCTGACCTACGACAACGGCAAGCCGAATATCCGCCGCATCGAGCAGCTCGTGCGCACCATCAGCGACCTGCAGAACCGCGGGTTCGAGATGGTACTCGTCTCGTCCGGCGCAGTGGCGGTCGGCACGGCCAAGCTGGGTCTGAAGGAGCGACCGCGCGAGCTCGCCGTAAAGCAGGCGGCCGCCGCCGTCGGCCAGTGCGAGCTGATGCACATTTACGATAAAATGTTCCTTGAATACGGCATCAATGTCGCGCAGATCCTGCTGACGCGCGAGAATATCGTCGACACCGAGCAGCGCCAGAACATCCACAACACGTTTACCGAGCTGACCAAGATCGGCGTCGTGCCCATCATCAACGAGAATGACTCGGTCGCGACCGCCGAGCTCAAGCACATCGAAAACTTCGGTGATAATGATACGCTGTCCGCCGTCGTGGCGCGCATGTGCGAGGCCGACCTGCTCGTCATCTTCTCCGACATCGACGGCCTGTACGACTCCGACCCGCGCAAGAATCCGCAGGCCAAGCTGATCTCCCATGTCCCGGTCATCACCTCCAAGGTGCGCAAAATGGCCGGCGGCGCCGGCTCCTCGCTCGGCACGGGCGGCATGGCGACCAAGATCGGCGCGGCCGAGCTGTGCATGGACGCGAACATCCCCATGCTCGTAGCCAATGGCGACAAGCAGGGCCTGCTGTACGACATCGTGGACGGCAAGCAGGTCGGAACGCTCTTCTCCCGAAACAACGAATAACTCAGAGGTGAAAATCAATGCGACAGCTTCTTGAAATCGCCGAGGACGCGCGACGTGCGAAATACACGGTCGCAAAGCTCGGCACGAACGATAAAAACCGTGCGCTCCTCGCCATCGCGGACGCGCTCGAGGCGCGTGCAGACGAAATCATCGCGGCAAACGCCGCCGACATCGAAAACGGCAGAGCCGCCGGACTGAACGACGGTCTGATCGACCGCCTGATGCTCGATAAAAAGCGCATTGCGGGCATCGCGGAGGGCTGCCGTCAGGTAGCCGCCCTGCCCGACCCGGTCGGCGAGGTGCTCTGGATGCGCAAGCGCCCGAACGGTCTCAATATCGGTCAGAAGCGCGTCCCGATGGGCGTGATCGGCATCATTTACGAGGCGCGCCCGAACGTCACCGTCGACGCGGCGGCGCTGTGCTTCAAGGCCGGCTCGGCCTGTATCCTGCGCGGCGGAAAGGAGGCCTTCCGCTCCTCGATGTGCCTGACGAAGATCATGCGCGAGGCGCTCGCCTCCTGCGGTCTGCCCGAAAACGCCATCAATCTCGTCGAGGATACCTCACGCGAGACCGCGACCCAGATGATGAAGCTCAACGGCTATCTCGACGTTCTCATTCCGCGCGGCGGCGCAGGTCTCATCCGCTCGGTCGTTATGAACGCGACCGTGCCCGTCATCGAGACCGGAACCGGCAACTGCCATATCTACGTCGACGCTTCCGCAGACCTCGAAATGGCAAAGAACATCCTTGTTAACGCCAAGTGCCAGCGCCCGAGCGTGTGCAACGCGGCGGAGAGCCTGCTCGTGCACCGGGATGTCGCGGCGAAATTCCTGCCGATGGCGGCGGAGGGTCTGGCGGGCGACCATGTCACCATCCACGGCTGCGCGCGCACGACCGAAATCCTCGGCGACGCCATCCTTCCGGCAACCGACGAGGACTACGGCCGCGAATACCTCGGCTACGAGATCTCCTGCAAGGTCGTCGACTCGCTTGACGAGGCCATCGACCACATCAACCGCTTCAACACCGGCCACTCCGAATGCATCGTCACCCGTGACTACGACGCTTCGCAGCGTTTTCTGGAGGAAGTGGACGCGGCGGCGGTCTATGTCAACGCCTCCACGCGCTTTACAGACGGCTTCGAGTTCGGCTTCGGCGCGGAGATCGGTATTTCCACTCAGAAGCTGCACGCACGCGGCCCGATGGGACTGAATGCGCTGACCACGACCAAGTATATCATCTACGGAAACGGACAGGTAAGATCATGAATAAAACGATGGAGAAGGAATACAAATGGCGTGCGGACGAGCTGCTGCTGAACCGCGCGCTGCTGTGGGCCTCCTCGCGCATCGGCAGCCAGAGCCGCACCATCCGCATGGAGTCAAGCTATTTCGATACCGCGGACGGGATGCTGCGCAATAAGAAGGCTGCGCTGCGCCTGCGCCGCGAAAACGAGCGCACGGTGTGCTGCATGAAGCTGCGCGGCGAGGAGGAAAGCACGGACGGTCTGCGAGCACACGAGGAATATCAGTGCGATGCAGGTACGCTCGAAGACGGTCTGCGGCAGCTGCCCGAAAAGGGCGCGCCCGAGGCGCTGTGCGGCGAACTGCTGCACGCGGAGCTCAAGGAGATCTGCACGGTTTCGTTCCGCCGCTGCGCCGTGCTGCTCCAGGAGCAGGATACGGTCTGCGAGCTTGCGCTCGACAAGGGCGAGCTGCGCCGCGAGGGTCGGAGCGCGCCGCTGTGCGAGATCGAGCTGGAATATGTCGCAGGCGACGAAAAGGCGTTCCATGCTCTTGCCGCCGAGCTGGCCGACCAGCTCGACCTTGTCCCCGAGAACGAAAGCAAGCTCGCGCGGGCCATGAAAGTCTAACCTGCCGCGGAACTTCGTTCCGCCGGCAAGCGAGACTGTCGAAAAACTTCGTTTTTCCGACAATCTGTGTTTTGACGTTGCAAAACACGGACGTCCGAAAGTTCCCATGCGGAAACTTTCTCCCTCTTAAAGTATAAAAACCGAGGTACACGCCCCCCGGTTGCTCTCATTGAATATTTTTGAGGATAGAGGCCTACGGGCTCATAAATTTGCTCTGCAAATTTGATTAAATGAAAAGGCACGCCAAAGGCGTGCCTTTTCTGCGCCCTCCGGGCGCTATTTCCTGCCATATTTTGCCTTCGGCAAAACAGGCAGGACAGGCGCTCCGCAGAGCGCCGCATAAAATTCCCCATAAAAGTCCAGCTCTGCCGGACTTTTATACCTCTGCCCGCGCCGCGGCGGCGCGGCCTCGTCCGCTGTGCGGACGAGAGGGGGTTATCGCCCCCGGTTTCGTCAGGAACCGGGGGCGTATCTAAGGGGGACAGCGTCCCCCTTAGAGTCCCAGCTCCTTCTGGAGCTGAGAAATCATTTCCTTGTACTCCTCGTCCTTCAGGAATACCGGCTCCGGATTGGTGATCGCGAAGCTGCCGCCGAACTCAAAGCCGCCCTCGTACTTCGGTACGATGTGGAAATGCAGATGCGGATTGCTGTCGCCGAAGGAGCCGAGGTTGATCTTGGTGCAGCCCCACAGCTTCTTGATCGCACCGGAAGCCGCTGCCAGATCAGCACAGTAGTCGTTGCGCTCCTGCTCGTCGCACTCGCACAGCTCCTTCTTGTGGCTCTTCAGCGCCAGCGCGCAGCGGCCCTTGTGCGCCTGATCCTTGAACAGATACAGCGTGCCGGCCTTCATATCGCCAACCTTGAACATGATCGCCTCGCGGCCCTCATGATGCTCGTCACAGTAGAAACATCCCATTGTAATTATCTCCTTTACTGCGGACAGGTCTCGCCCGTCCTGTATTTGTCTTTATTATACAACCTGCGCACCGAGATTTCCACTCTTTTTTATCTCGCGTACAGATTGGTGTCCCACGCCGGGACATAGGGGTGATGGCGCAGGTACAGCGCATAATCTGCGCACAGACTGTGGATAAGCAGCGGAAGCTCGAAGAAATCCTCGCTGCGGTGATATGCTGCGATATTCAGCTTCGGCCTGTCCCGCTCGATGGTCTGCCGCGCACCGGCGATCGCCTCGCGCTCCGCGCCCTCGACATCCATCTTAAGATAAGTGCACGGCCTGCCGTTCAGCACGCTGTCGAGCGCGCGCATCTGCGTCTCGCGGCCCTTGTTCGCGACGTGCGACTGACGGCCTGCCTGATCGGAGAAGCAGCGGATCTCGTCCCTGTCCCACGCGCCCGCCTGCACGAGCGTCACATCGCCCTCGATATTCGCCGAAGCCCATTCGTTCAGCTTGCGGAAGCTGCGGCGGTCGGGCTCGAGCGCGGTAACGGACGCAAAGCGGCCGTCCGTGTAGTGCAGCAGCTCTCGGATGGTGTCGCCGTTGTACGCACCGAGATCGGAAAAATGCTCGTCTGCGCCCGGCCGGAGAATATTCTCGAACACCTCATCCTTGCCGCTCTCGCTGTTTCGCAGGTATTTCAGCCTGCCCGACAGCTTGAAGCGCACGGTGTCGAGAAATACCTCGCGCGAACGCTCGTCCGCAAGCAGCTCATACGCCCTCTGCATGTCCGCGCTGTGCTCACGCACGAACGCCTCGTCAAAAAGCGGTCCCGGCACGACCGGAACATCGGGCGCGACAACGTCATAGCCTGCGTCCAGCTCGTACATCTTCGCGAGCACCTCGGGACGCTGACTGGCGAACGAAATGACGATCACGATGTCCTCGCCAAGCTCCGCCGTCGTGTCCGACAGCTTGCGCACCGAAAAGCCGTGAAACAGATTGCCGCGCGCAAATTCATCGCTCGCGAACACCCCGCTCGCGCGGATGCCGAGGCGGTCGAACTGCGCGAGTATCTTATCCGCGCCGTCGCCCATGCCGTAAAGCACGATGGGGCGCGTCTCTTCCTTCAGCCGGCTCCAGACCGACTGCTCCAGTGTTAAAAAGTCCATATCTTCTCCTGTATCATTCAATCTGCACGGAATGTACCGTGTTTCCGTGCTCCGAGATCAAGGCGATCAGATCGCCCGTTTTCAGCCATACCGTCGCGGTGTTGTCGTTCGGATGCACGCCGATCTTTCCCGGCTCCGCGAGGAAGTCTCGGTCAAGACAGACCTCCACCCGGCGCTCCTCGTCGTTCAGCACGCCGAGCGGCGTGACCGCGCCCGGGATCAGTCCCATGATCGCCATCAGATCGTCCGCCGACGCAAAGCTCAGCCTGCGCGTGCCGTGCTTTTTCTGAAATTTCTTCAGATCGACGCGCTTGTCGCCCTTTACCGTGATGAGATAGTAGTTCCGCTTTTTATCGTCCCGCACAAACAGATTTTTTGCGTCCGCCTCTGGGTACGGCAGCGCCACCTGAGCCAGCTCCTCCATGCTGTACACCGCCGGATGCTCGGTGATCTCGAAATCGAGATTTTTCTCCTTCAGAAAAGCGTAAACCTCCTGTTTGTTCATAATATCCGCTCCCCCTTCATTGACTGTATTATACGGGAAGCTGCCCCATGTTGTAAAGGGAAAAAATTTGCCCATTTTCCCGTTGCGGTTTATCGGACAGTACAGTATAATTTATTATGATAAGTATGTAACGAGGAGGTGCCGCCATGTCCAAACCAAACGGCATTCTGGCGATGAACCCGGAAAGATATCGAGAGATCGACGGTGTGGTCTTCGATCTGGACAGCTATGCGCGGCACTGCAAACCGGCCCCTGAGGAACGCCCCTCACAGACCGATGAAGCACCGTCTGCTGCGCCTGCGCCCGTGTTCGCGGTCGACCCCTATCCCGACGGCTGGTACCCGGCCGAGGACGGCCGTCCGCCGGTGCCGGTCATGGGCGGCGCGCTGCCGCCGTGCGAGAGTGAAAGCGACGTCATCCGTGAGGAAAACGGCGTAAAAACCGTCGTTCAGACGGTTTATTATGCGCCCGGCTCCGGTTCCGGCTCCGGCTCCTACACGACCTCGTATACCACGAGCTTCCGCTCGTCCGGTTCGGGTTCGGGCGGCTCCTGTGTATTCGGCTCGTGCGTTTACACGGCCGGCGGCTACGGACTGGAGCTGATCTGATGCGCGGCTTCCATGTGAACTGGACACGCCCCTTTGCGGTCCGCGCCCCCGGTATGCCGTATGCGGTCGAGCCGTTCGAGCTGCTCACGACCGCGCTCTCCGCGCTCTTCTGGCGGCGCGAAAACGGCAGCATCTGCATGGTCTGCGACAGCCGCGCGGCGGAATACTACGCTTCGCTCGGACTGGATTTTCTCTGGGACGACGGGATGCACCCCCTGCTCGATGCAATGCCGGACGACATCAACGCCACGGCGTTCTGGGCCGCCGGCAAGCTGTACGCAGTCGCCGCGATGAAGGCGCCGTGCGTCATGCTCGACACCGACCTCATCTGTTGGAAGAATATCGATGCGCTGCTGGACGGCGCGGACGCCGCCGCCATCCACCGCGAGGACATCATTTCGTCCATTTATCCCGGAAAATCCGCCTTTTCCCGCTCGAACGGCTTTGATTTCGACGCTTTCGACTGGAGCGTGCAGCCGCTCAACACCGCGCTGTGCAGCTTTTCAGACGATGATTTCCGCCGGTTCTATGCAGATACCGCCATCCGCTTCATGCGCTCTGCGCCGCAGGCGGACGACACGCTGACCTACATGGTGTTCGCGGAGCAGCGCCTGCTCGCCATGTGCGCCGAAAAGGCGCACATCCGCATCCGTGCGCTCTCCGACCTGCCTTCCCTGTTCGGCGGCGCGCAGAACGGGTATTTTTCACATGTCTGGGGCTTCAAGCAGCAGATGCGTGAAAATCCGGCGCTCTATGAGGACTTCTGCCGCCGCTGCGCCGCAAGACTGCGCCGCGATTTCCCCGCCGAGGCCGAAAAAATCGCACGCATCCCCGCGCTCAGCGTATTTTTTGACGAAAACAAAGCACAGAGACGATGAAGATCGCTCTGTGCTTTGTTATATCTGTTTTCACTTCAGCGCCAGCACGAAATCCGCGAGGCGTTCGGTGGCGTCGGGGTGCGCGACCGCCTTCATCGTGTGGCGCACGGTCTCCAGACGCACCGGATTGGTGAACAGCTCGTAAACCGCCTCATCCACCGGAAAATGCTTGGTGATGAGCGCCGCCATGCCGTTATTTACGAGAAAATCGACGTTCCGCTCCTCGTGACCCGGGATGGGGTCTGCCAGCAGCATGGGCAGGTTCTTCGCGAGCGCCTCCGAGACCGTCAGGCCGCCCGGCTTGGAAATGATGCAGTCGGACGCACTCATCATCACCTCAACGTTGTGCACAAAGCCATAGGGGCGGATGACGCAGTTTCCGTTGTAGCGCGCGGCGAATTTTTCAACGTGCATCTGCATTTTCTTGTTATTGCCGCAGACGACGAGCATCTGGAACGGCATGCCGATCTGCACGATCTTTTCGATGGTCTTTACGTGCTCTGCGTGTCCCATGCTGCCGCCCATCAGCAGAATGGTATGCATATCCGGGTCGATGCCGAGCTCCGCCGCCGCCGCACGGCGGTCGAGGCGCTGGTTGAACTTCGGATGCACCGGAATGCCGAACGGCAGGATGCGCTCACGCGGCACGCCGCGCTGCACGCAGCGGTAGGTCAGTAGCTCGCTCGCCGTGACGATATACTGCACGCGCGGCACATCCTCCCAGTACGGATGGAGCGTGTAGTCCGTGACGATGCCGATGGTCATGATGTCCGCGAGCTTTTTACGCTTTTTCAGCTCATCCACCATCTGCGCGGCGAAAACATGCGTGCAGATGATGACGTCCGGCTCGCGGTCGGAAATGACGCGCGCGAATTTGGTCGCGCCGAGAGCATTGATGATATTGATGATGCTCGGCGCAGAGGAGAAATAGCTCGCGCCGTTGTTCTCTGCCAGCTGATAGACCAGACGGTACAGCGTCTGCATATGCTTGGAGGAGAACAGATATCCCTTGTCGATCGTGGTTTTAATAAGGTTGCTGATATAGGCGTACACATCGAGCGTGTCCACCTCCGCCCCCTTGTTCTTTAGCATATCTCCGATCGCCTGCGCCGTGGCATGATGACCATAGCCGGCGGTAACGGACAAAATCAAAACTTTCATGCTTACTTCCTTTCCTGCATGGGGAACGCTGCATCCTTCGCAGCAGCTATGTTCATTGTACACGAAACCGTCCCGAATTGCAACCGCAAACGCAGTTTATCCCGGTAACAATATGGAAATACCGAACATTTTCGCCAGACTTTGCACACTTCATCAAGCCGTCATTTCCTGCCGTTTTTCTTTTTTCGTGCATTCGTTCATTTTTTGTTCGTTTCCCTATTTTATTTTATCGGAAACTGTACTATAATAAAAAGAAGCACAGCTTTCGCTGAAAAAAACCAGAACAAACAGGAGGCTTAGGGAAATGGCCCTGTCTATCAAGCCCTATATTGAAAATAAGGAAAGAATTCACCTCATCGGCATCGGCGGCGTATCCATGAACTCGCTCGCAGAGCTTCTGCTGAGCAAGGGTGTGCCGGTCTCCGGCTCCGACCGCCTGCGCACCGACGTCACCGCGCGTCTCGAGGCGCTCGGCGCCTCGATCACCTATGAGCACAAGCCGGAGAACGTCGAGGGCGCGTCCCTGATCGTGCGCACCGCCGCCGTTCACGACGAAAACCCCGAGATCGTCCGCGCACACGAGCTCGGCATCCCGGTCATGGAGCGCGCAGAGGCCTGGGGCCACATCATGCGCGACTACGATAATGTCGTCTGCCTCTCCGGCACCCACGGCAAGACCACCTCGACCTCGATGATGACCATGATGACCATCGAGGCGCAGATGGACCCGACGGTCATGGTCGGCAGCAACCTGCCCGCCATCGGCGGCACGCTCCGCATCGGCGGCAAGGGCTGCTTTGTTGCGGAGAGCTGCGAGTACACCAATTCCTTCCTGCGCTTCGCGCCGACCGTTTCGGTCATCCTGAACGTCGAAGAGGATCATCTCGACTTTTTCAAGGACATCAACGACATCATCCACTCGTTCCACGAGTTCGCAGAGCTGACCCCGATGAACGGTCTTGTCGTTGTCAACCATGACGACCCGAACGCGATGCGCGCCGTCGCGCACATCGACCGCCGCATCCGCACCTTCGGCACAACGCCCGATGCAGACGTTTACCCGACCGAGGTCCGCGACGAGAACGGCTACTACCGCTTTACCGTCAACATCGACGGCAGGGAATACGCAAAGGTCGCGCTCTCGGTGCCCGGCCGCCACAACATGCTCAACGCCCTCGCCTGCTGCGCGGCAGCGGAATTCCTCGGCGTTTCGAGCGAGGCCGCGGAAAAGGGTCTGAACAAGTTCACCGGCTCCTCCCGCCGCTTCCAGCTCGTCGGCAGGATGCCGAACGGCGCGACGGTCGTTGACGACTACGCGCACCATCCGAGCGAGATGAAGGCGACCCTCTCCACCGCGAAGGAGATGCACTTCGACCGCATCCTGTGCGCGTTCCAGCCGCACACCTATACGCGCACCAAGGCGCTGTTTCCCGAGTTCGTCGACGCTCTGAAGCAGTGCGATCAGGCCATTCTCGCGCCCATCTATGCTGCGCGCGAGCAGAACACCATCGGCATCTACTCCTCCGACATCGCAAAGGAGGTCCCGGGCGCTGTCTCGTTCGATACCTTCGATGAGATCGCGGATTACCTGCGCAAAAACGCAGGCCCGAACGACCTCGTCCTCACCATGGGCGCCGGCAACATCAACACGGTCGGCCCGATGCTCATCAAGTAAATCCTTCGGCGGCTCTGTCTGTTTTCACGCACGCAGAGCCGCTTTTTTCATCTCAAAGGAGGCTTTTCCCATGCCGAACGACCTGCAGAGCGATCTTTCCCGTCTCGTTGCGCGCATCGAGCGCGAGGACGCGCCGCTTGCCGCCGCCGACCCGTACCGGCCGTATTTTCACCTTGCCCCGCCGGTCGGCTGGATGAACGACCCGAACGGCCTGTGCCGCTGCGGCGAATGTTATCACGTGTTCTATCAGTACGGCCCCTTCGACCCCGAGGGCGGCGTCAAGCACTGGGGGCATTACCGCAGCCGCGACCTTCTGCGCTGGGAAAAGTGCCCGGTTCTGCTCTTTCCGTCCGATACATGGGACCTGCACGGCGTGTTTTCCGGCTCGGCGCTCGTCGAGGACGGCGTGATGTACCTCTACTACACGGGCAACGTGCTGTCCGCCGGAGCGCACGACTACATCACCTCCGGCCGCGGCCACAACACCGCGCTCGCGGTCTGCCGCGACGGACTGACCGCCGAGACAAACGAGCTGCTGATGGAAAACCGCGACTATCCTGCCGGGCTGTCCTGCCATGTCCGCGACCCTAAAGTCTGGGCGCAGGACGGAAGATACTACATGGTGCAGGGGGCGCGGACGCTGGACGACCGGGGCGAGGTTCTGGTATTTGAAAGCACGGACAAACGCCGCTGGACGCACATCAACACCATCCGGACGCCCGCGCCGTTCGGCTATATGTGGGAATGCCCCGACCTGTTCGAGCTCGACGGGCAGTGGTTCCTCTGCTGCTCGCCGCAGGGCGTGCCGCACGAGAAAAAGCGCTTTCAGAACACCTATTCCTGCGGATTTTTCCCGCTTTCGGGCGATTTCCGCAGCGCGTGCACGCTCAGCGCGTTCATCGAGCTTGACTGCGGCTTCGACTTCTACGCGCCGCAGAGCTTTCTCGACGGCGCGCGGCGCATCCAGTTCGGCTGGATGGGCATGCCGGACGCGCCCTGCGGCAATCCCGCGACCGTCGCGTGCGGCTGGCAGCACTGCCTGACCGTGCCGTGCGAGCTGACGCAGCGCGGCGGCAGACTGCACCGCTATCCTGTGAAGGAGCTGGAGCAGCTGCGCGAAAAGCCGGTTTCTCCTGAAAACGCGCATATTTTCGACATGGAACTGCGAATTTTTTGCCCCGGAAGGCTTGTCATACGCGGAGCCGCTGTGGTAGAATGGAGCGATGACGAGGTCATCCTGTCGCTCGGCGCCGTGAGCGGCGCAGGCCGCACGGTACGCTATGCCCGGACGCAGGCGCAGACCATGCGCATCCTCGCGGATGCCTCGTCGCTCGAAATCTTTATCAATCACGGCGAGACTGTGCTCACGACGCGCTATTATCCCGACCCGGCCGCGCGCGGCGTCGTTCTGGACGGCGGTACGGCACAGCTCTGGAGTATAAACAGAATGGAGATCATGGATGGCATTTCCCGGTAATCAGTACAAGATCCTGGCTCTCGACCTCGACGGCACGCTGCTGAACGAGAAAAACCAGGTCTCACCCCGAGATGCACAGGCAGTGCGCCGCGCCCAGGAGCGCGGCGTTCAAATCGTACTCTGCACAGGCAGAAATGTGCGCGAGGTGCGTGCGTTCAGCGACCAGCTGCTCGCGCCGCCCGACTGGCTCGTCACCTCGAGCGGTGCGGCCGTACAGCGGCCGCAGGATGCAGAGCCGCAGTTTTTCAGCAGTCTGAGCCTGACGCACTGCGAGGAAATTCTCGCGCTCTGCGAGGAATTTGAGACCGACCCCTGCCTGTATACCACGCAGTCGCTGTACTACGGCGGCGCATTCCGCGCGCTCCTGCGTCATCTGGAGCAGGGCGGACAGATCGTCATGAACGAGGCGGACGAGGGCTATTTTTATCTGGACAGCCATGAAAAATGGCTGAAGGCGCTCGAAAGCGAGACGCTTCCGTTCACAAAGGCCGTACTCTATCCCTCGCACGATATTTCCGATCTGCTGGTCAGCCGCCTGAAGCACATGGGCAGCTTTGAAATCGCGCCGTCCGTGATGTTCGGCGGCGAGCTGCACAATATCGAGATCAACCGCCGCGGCGTGAACAAGGGGCAGGGACTGCGCTGGCTCGCAAAGGAGCTCGGCTGCACGATGGAAAATCTGGCCGCGATCGGCGACAGCGACAACGATCTGACCATGCTGCGCGCGGCCGGACTGGGCATCGCGATGGCAAACAGCAGAAAAAACGTTCGTCTGACAGCGGATGCCGTGACCGGCAGCAACACGGAAAACGGCGTCGCGCAGGCGATCGAGCGCTATATTCTGGAGGAAAAGCTATGAAAAAAGCAGTTGCGATCGGTGAGCTGCTCATCGACTTCGTGCCGCAGCAGAAGGGCTGCGCGCTCGACGAGGTGCAGCAGTTCGAGCGTGTGGCAGGCGGCGCGCCCGCCAATGTTGCGACGGCAGTCGCGCGGCTCGGCGGCGAGGCGAAAATGATCTCGCAGGTCGGCGAGGATGCCTTCGGCACGCACATCCTCAAGGTTCTGCGTGCGGCAAATGTGGACATTTCCTCGGTTTTCCGCACGAATCGCGCCAATACGGCGCTCGCCTTCGTCTCGCTCGACGCGGCGGGCAACCGTGAGTTCTCCTTCTACCGCAATCCCTCGGCCGACCTGTTCCTTGACGAAAAACAGATCACGCCCGAAATGTTCGAAAGCTGCGCGGTCCTGCACTTCTGCTCGGTCGATCTGGTCGATTATCCGGTGCGCGGCGCACACCGGCGCGCCATCGAGCTTGCAAAGCAGGCCGGAGCCTTCATCTCCTTCGACCCGAACGTCCGCCTGCCGCTCTGGAGCAGTCCGGCGGACTGTCAGGCGGCAATACGGCAGTTCCTGCCCTGTGCGGATCTGGTCAAGCTGAGCGATGACGAGATCGAATTCGTCACCGGCTGCGCCGACGAACGGGCGGCAGTGGAAAAGCTGTTCGCCCTCGGCGTCCGCATGGTGGTCGTGACACGCGGCGCGAATGGCTCGGCGGCGTATACGCCGTCCTGCCATGCGGAGACCGCGACGATCTCCGTGCCCGTCACGGACACGACCGGCGCCGGCGACTCGTTCATCGGCTCGTTCCTCTATCAGCTGACGCGCGACGGCGTTTCCGCAGACGAGCTTGCCTCGCTTTCCGAGCAGACGCTCGCAGAATATCTGCGCTTTTCCGCACGCTGCGCCTCCTTCACCGTTCAGCACAGGGGCGCTGTCATGCCGACGCAGGCGGACCTGCGCGCGGCCTGTCCCGGCTGAACGCCGCATCCCGTTCTGCATTTTCGCTGAACGGGATGTAATTTTATACATTTTTGCGTTTTTCCTTTACTTTTTCGCCCGCATCGGGTATACTGTATGAACATTTTACCGGCAGCATCACCTGTTTCGCTGCCGCAGGAAAGGATCGCCATGTCAAATAAACTTCGCGGCAAAGGCCTGCTTCTCGTAGGCTTCACCCTGTTTTCCATGTTTTTCGGGGCCGGAAACCTGATATTCCCGCCGTTTTTAGGCGCTGAGGCCGGACAGAATGCCTGGGCGGCTCTCGCCGGCTTCGCGGTCAGCGCGATCGGCCTGCCGATTGCCGGCGTCATCGCGGTCGCGCGCGCCGGAAGTCTGGGCACACTCGCCTCGCGGGTGCATCCGCGCTTCGCGCTCGTGTTCACGATGCTGATCTACCTGTCCATCGGCCCCTGCCTCGCGATCCCGCGCACGGCGAGCACCTCGTTTCAGATGCTCGCGCCGCTCATCGGCAGCGAGGGCAGTCATCAGCTGCTCTATTCGGCGGTTTTCTTCGCCGCGGCGTTCGCAGTCGCTCTCCATCCCGAAAAGCTGACCGACCGTCTCGGGCGCGTGCTCTGCCCGACGCTCATCGTTCTCATCCTCGTGCTGTTCGGCGCCTGTCTCGTGCATCCGGTCGCGCCGCATTACGCCTCCCCGGCGGCCGAATATCAGTCCCTGCCCGCGCTGAGCGGCATTCTGAACGGCTATCAGACGATGGACACACTCGCCGCGCTCAACTTCGGCGCAGTCATCGCCCTCAACATCCGCACGCGCGGCATTGATGAGGAAAGCGAGGTCCGACGCGGCACGATCTCCGCCGGTCTGATCGCCGGTGCGCTGCTGCTCGCCGTTTATTCCATGCTCACCCATGCGGGCGCGCTGTCCGGCGCGGCCTTTCCCGGCGGCGCGACCGGCGCGGACACGCTGACCAGCCTCGCGCTCGGTCTGTTCGGCCGGGGCGGTCAGATGCTGCTCGCAGCGATCTTCGTGATCGCCTGCTTCAACACCTGCGTCGGCCTGATCTCGTCCGTCGGCCAGTATTTTCACGAGCTGCTGCATCTCCCCTATCCTGCCGTTGCCGCCTTTTTCGCCGTGACGAGCATGCTCATCTCCAATCTCGGCCTTGCCGGCATCATCCGCCTGTCCACGCCGGTTCTGAACGCCGTTTATCCGATCGCCATCGTGCTCATCGCGCTCTCGTTCGCCCCCTTCGCCGCGAAAAAGTGCGCGGTCTGGCCGCTCACGATCGCCTGCACCGCGGTGCAGAGCGTGTGCGCCGCCCTGCCGCTCGGCCCGCTTTCCTCGCTCGCGAACGCGCTCCCGTTCTCCTCTCTCGGCTTCGGGTGGCTGCTGCCTGCCGCCGCCGGTCTGGTGCTCGGACTTGTGCTCCCCCCAGCAGAAAAAGCATAAAAAAGACCTTCCGTTACGGTTTGTGAACCGCTTCGGAAGGTCTTTTTCTGCTGTCAAAAACTGCGGCGTTTTCGGCGCAGCCTATTTTCTCAGGAGTGCGCGGCGGCGCTTGTAATCCGGCATGTACTGCCCGACGAGCGCCCAGAAATCCGGTCCGTGGTTTTTATGAACGATGTGCGCCAGCTCATGCACGACGACGTAATCGACCGCCTCCTCGGGGTACTCCATCAGCCGCCAGGAAAAGCACAGACTGTTTTTCCCGCTGCACGAGCCGAACCGCGTCCGCGCAGAGGTGATGCGGATGCCGGTCGGGCGCAGCCCCATGATCGCGGCGTAGTGCCGCACCTTCGGCGGTATTTCGCGCACCGCACGCTCCGCCAGTGCACGCGCCTGCGCTTCATCCGGCTCGGGATGCGCCTCGGCAAGCGTGCGCTGATGCGCGAGCGCACGCGCGATCCAGTCCGCGTGCTCGGACACAAAGCGGTCGATCTCACGCTTTGCAAGGCGCAGCGGCGCACGGACGATGACGCGGCATTCGCGCGTCACCTGCACGCTCAGCGTTTTCCGCCGCGAGCGGACGAGTTCATACTCCGTCATGCCTGCTCCTTTGCGTCCAGACGGCGGTTATAGCAGAACATCGCAACCGAAACGCCGCAGATGACCAGATAGCCCAGAAGGCTCAGGCGGTCGGGGATCTGGCCGAACAGGAAAAATCCGAGTAGTGCGGAGAAAAGCACCTGCGTATAATCGAATACGGAGATTTCCTTCGCCGGAGCGTGCTGGTAGGCGAGCGTCACGCCGAACTGGCCGAGGGTGGCCGCCGCGCCCGCGCCCATCAGGCACATGAACTGGGCGAACGTCATCGGGTGGAAGTCCGCAATGACGAACGGAAGCGACGTCAGAATGGAGAAAGCCGAGAAAAAGAACACGATACGCGCACTTTTTTCGTTTCTCTTGCTGAGCGCACGGACGAACGTATAGGCCGCGCCCGCGCTCATGCCGCCGAGCAGGCCGATGACCGCCGGGAAGGTATCCGCCGAAAAGCCCGGCTTGATGATGAGCATCGCGCCGCCGAACGCCGCGAGAACGGAAAGATACTGCCAGACGTTCGCGCGCTCCTTGAGCAGCACGAGCGAGAACAGGATGGCGAAGAACGGCGACATCTTGTTGAGGATGTTCGCATCCGCGAGGACCAGATGGTCGATGGCGTAATAGTTGCAGAAGATGCCGAGCGTGCCGCAGGTCGAGCGCAGGATGAGCAGAGGAAGGTTGCCCTTCTCCCACTTGAAGCCGCATTTTTCGCGCCTGAGCACGATCACCGCGACCGCGACCGCGACCAGATTGCGGAACAGCGATTTCTGTGTGAACGGCAGATCGCCCGCGAGGCGCACGAACGCCGTCATGAGCGCGAAGCCGAACGCCGAGAGCATGATATAGCCGATGGCCTTGCTCTTGTTGGAAAGCATAGCTTTCTCCTCCCCTTTTTTCTGCTGCGGCAGTGCACCGCAGCATTTTCTTTTGTTCTTTTTTATTGTATCACGCTCAGCCCGCTGAGTAAAGGCATTCTCCTCGGCGCTTGCCGGCGGCGGAATGCTGCACCGTGCTGCGTGCGCGGGAACGCATTTTTCACCTTCATTTTTCCTGTTTTTACCTCCTTTTGTGAAAGCGCTTACATTTGGTTTTCCGCAATAAATTGCGGAATCCATGTCCTCCCGCCCGCTTTACGCGAACTTGATTTGCATTAATTCTTTGTTAATACTGCACAAAACACCGGTAATAAAACGGCGGTGTGTGTAAAAATTGTCGTTTTCCTCTTGCAAATCGTGCGACAAGATGCTATGCTGAAGTCAAGCCAGAGGAAATGAAAAATCCGAATATTTTCCGGCTGGAATTTGTGAAAACAATGTAAGCGTTTGCATAGAATTGCAAGGGAGGCGAATTATGGATACCCCAACGATATACGATGTTTCCCGTCTCTCCGGCGTTTCCACCGCGACCGTTTCCCGTGCCTTCACCGCGCCCGACCGTGTCCGCGAGGAAACACGCCGCAAGGTCCTCGCCGCCGCCGAGGCGCTCGGCTATCAGCCCAGCGCGATCGCGCGGGCCATGGCGCGGCAGCAGACCGACAAGATCGCGTTCCTCATCTGCAAAAAGGACGCGACCATCCTCGACGAGTTCTATGCGAGCATCTGCGAAGGCGTGATGCGGCGCGCGAACAGCACCTCCTACCAGCTGCTCATCTCGACCGCCGCCGACTGGCAGCGAACCGGGCAGAGCAAGCAGATCGAGGGCGTCATCCTCGCAGGCGACGCCGAGCCGTCCCTCATTTCGAGCTTTCAGCGGCAGGGCGTCGCGGTCGTGCTCGTCAATCACCGCGCGAGCGGCTTCGAGCTGCCGAGCGTGGTCGCGGACGAGCAGAACGGCGCACGGCAGGTCATCGACCACCTCACCGCCTACGGCCATCGGCGCATCGCGCTCCTTGCCGGACGGTTTTCCTCTTACATCACGAGCGTCCGCTACAACGCCTTCCTCACCGCCATGCAGGAGCACGGCATCTCGGTCGACGATTCGGGCATCGTGATGTGCGGCCGCGACGTCGAGAGTGCGACGCAGGCATCTGTCGAGCTGCTCCGCCGCCCCGAACGCCCGACCGCGGTATTCGCGTTCAACGATGTGCTCGCCGCCGGCGTCATCAAGGCCGCGACCCGGCTCGGACTCCGCGTCCCCGATGATGTCGCTGTCGTCGGATTCGACGATTCCTCCTCCTGCACGCTGCTCACGCCCGAGCTTTCCTCGGTGCACGTGGACTGCCGGAGGATGGGCGAGATCTGTCTCGAACAGCTCACCGCCCTGCTGAGCGGCGACACCGAAGTGCCCCGGCTGACGGTCGTTCCCGTCTCGCTGCGCACGCGCGCTTCGTCCATAAGATTGTAATGATGCAGGAGACGCTTTCCTGCTCGATAAAGGAGGAGATCATGTGAAACGTAAAAAGAGGATCGGAACGGCTGCGAAGGCGGTCGGATGTGCAGTTCTGCTTATGATCTCGCTGTTCCCGATCTACTGGCTGCTCGCCATGGCGATCCGTCCGACCGACGAGATGAGAGGCCATATCGCTCTTATCCCGCAGTCGCTCACCGGCATGCACTTTGCGCAGCTGTTCACCTCGGAAAACTTCGGTCAGGCGATCATGAACAGCCTTCAGACCACGTTCGGCTCGCTCATCATCTCGCTTCTCGCCGGTATCTGCGCGGCCTACGTCATCGCGCGACGCCGCTTCCGCTTCGGCCTGAAAAAGCCGATGACCTACTGGGTCCTGCTCGTCCGCGTGCTTCCCCCGGTAGCCTTCACCATTCCGCTCTACATCATGTTCAACCGTCTGGGTGTCCTGAACACCAAGCTGCCCGTCATGCTCGCCTGCGTGCTCATCAACGTACCGCTCATCATCTGGTTCCTCATCAGCTTCTTCCAGGATCTGCCTGAGGAGATCGAGGAGAGCGCGAAGGTCGACGGCGCGACCGAGTGGCAGCTGTTCTGCAAGATCGTGCTCCCGCTCGTGGCGCCCGGCATCGCGGCGGTCTCCATGCTCAGCTTCATGTATGCCTGGAACGAATACACCTACACCGTTATCTTTACCCGCATCCCGGCCAACAACACCGTTCCCCTCGCGCTCGCCCTGCTCAACACCGAGGACAACCTCACGAACTTCGGTCTCGTCGCGGCAGGCGGCGTCATCTCGGTCATCCCGATCACCCTGTTTGTCATCTTTGCGCAGAACTACTTGATCTCCGGACTGTCAAGCGGCGCTGTCAAAGAATAACAATACCGCGGCTTTGCCGCACCGATCCACAGAGAGAGTTCCAGAGAGTTATGATTGGAGGAAAAATCATGAAACGAAGATTACTGGCAGGCGCACTCGCAGCTACAATGGCACTGAGCATGACCGCATGCGGCTCCGGCGGCGGCTCGACCGACACACAGGGCAGCGGCTCGTCCGACGGCTCGCCCACCACGCTCAACCTCATCCTGCGCGCAGGCGCATATGCAGACGTCATCAAGGAGTGCCTCCCCAAGTTCGAGGAGGAGCACAACGTAAAGTGCGAAGTACAGGAGCTTTCCGAGTCCGACCTGTATTCCGGCATCGCCCTCGACGCCATCAACCAGAAGGGTTCCTACGACCTGTGCATGGTAGACGGCTCGTGGATGGCTGAGTTCACCGAAAACGGCGTGCTCGCCAACCTGTCCGACCTCGGCTATGAGCTCGACGACGACATCATCCCGGCGACCACCTCGATCTGCTATGTCGGCGACGACGTTTACCTCGCTCCCTACTACGGCAACGTTACCGTCCTCATGCTCAACAAGGAGAACGTTAAGGCCGCAGGCTACACCGCAGACACCATCGAGTCGCTCGACGACGTGCTCGCCGTCTGCGAAAAGGCAAAGGCCGACGGCAAGAAGGGCTTCATCTACCGCGGCGACAGCCAGAACAACACGGTAGTCGACTTCCTGCCGATCCTGCTGAGCTACGGCGGCTGGGTCATCGACGACAGCAACAAGCCGACCGTCAACACCCAGGAATTCAAGGACGCCATGAACTTCTACCTCAAGCTCATCGCTACCGGCGAAGCACAGGTCAAGGATGACCTCATCGCATCGGTCGACACCGGCGCCGGCACCATGGGCATCGGCTGGCCGGGCTGGTACACCCCGACTGCTGATTCCGCCGCGGACTACATCGCCCTCTCCGGCGCAGTATCCAAGGGCGGCGAGACCCACAACGCGAACGTTTACGGCATCTGGACCATCGGCATCCCGGCCAACAGCCAGAATCAGGAGCTCGCAGCCGAGCTGCTGACCTACCTGATGGACAAGGACGTTCAGAAGTCTACCGTAGACAAGGGCGGCGTTCCGTGCCGTTACTCCAGCCTGCAGGACCCCGAGATCCTCAAGACCTATCCGCAGTACGAAGTCGTATGCAAGGCGCTTGAAGGCGGCGTTTACCGTCCGGTCATCGCAGAATGGACCCAGTTCTACACCATCCTCGGCACCGAAATGGACAATATCATCAACGGCGTCAAGACCGTTGACCAGGGACTTGCTGACGCACAGTCTCAGCTGGAGACGCTGATGGCAGGCTGATGCCCCATCTCCCCTCCCTTTCTATGAGGCGTATCGCCTCGACTAACGGATGAAGAGCAGCCGGGTGCGGCTCACAGACCGCTGCACCCGGCTGACTTTTTCCTCAACCTCCCGGAATTGCGAGGCCAGAATTATGAAACGAACCCACACCAAACTCAATACCGCCGAAGGCCAGACCAAACGCTTCGGTGTCGGCATGCTTTCCCCGACCGTCGTCATCCTGCTGATCATGACGGCCTATCCGCTCATCTTTACCTTCTTCTACAGCTTCACCAACTACAACCTGCTGCGCAATCTGCGCTCGCCGGCCAAGATCACCGTCTTCCAGAACTATGTCAAGCTGCTCAAGGACCCCTATTTCCAGCAGTCCATCTGGAACACCGTCAAGTTCACCATCTTTGCAGTTATTTTTGAGATGCTCATCGGCTTTGCAATGGCACTGTTCGTCAACAGCCTGCACAAGGGTCAGAAAACCATGCGTACCCTGCTGCTGCTGCCTTATCTGCTGCCGACCGTTACGGTAGCGCTGAGCTGGCGCATGATGCTCTCCCCCAACTACGGCATCGTCAATCAGGTCCTGCAGGCGCTCCACCTGCCGGTCTTCAACTGGTTTTCCGATATTCGCACGGCGTTCGGCATGCTCGTCCTCATCGACGTATGGCAGAGCGCACCGTTCGTGTTCCTGCTGCTGTACGCAGCGCTCCAGAGCGTTCCCCAGGGTCAGTATGAGGCCGCGCGCATCGACGGCGCGAACTCACTGAAGATCCTGTTCTACGTCACCATCCCCAACATCAAGAACAGTCTTGCGCTCTGCGCTCTGCTGCGCACCATCGACAGCTTCCGTCTGTTCGACAAGGTAAACCTGCTGACCGGCGGCGGCCCCGCCAACAGCACCTCCACCATCACGCAGTACCTCTACAACTACGGCATCAAATCGCTCGACTTCGGCTTCGGCAGCGCCGGCGCCATCGTCATGACCATACTGGTCCTCATCCTTTCCAGCGTTTACATCAAACGCGCGATCTCCTGACTGCCTATGAAACAGGATACTACCGAATTACGGCTCACCTTCATCAACGTGGGCTACGGGGAAGCGATACTCATCGACGCCCCGGACGCGGCCCGGCCGGACGGACGCTTCTATGCGCTCATCGACGGCGGCAGCGCAGCGGACAGCGAGTTCGCCGACCGCACGAGCGGCCGCATCCGCGCAGAGGAGTATCTCGCCCCGCTTCCGCGGCTCGACCTCGCGGTCAGCACACATATCCACGAGGATCATCTCTGCGGTCTGCTCCGCGTGTGCCGCGATCATCCTCCCTCTGTGCTGCGGCAGACCCTGCCGCCCGGCTTTTACCGCTCGCTTCATCCGCTCGGCGACGCCTCCGCGCGCAATCTGTCCGAGCGCAATTTTCTCGCGGCGCTCGATGACTATCGGAAGCTGTGCGCCCTTGTCGAGCAGCACGGCGGCTGCATCGAGCAGAGCGTTGCGGGTGATACGCTGACGCTCGCGCCCGGCCTCACCGCCGAGGTGCTCGCCCCGTCGGGGGCACACGCCGACGCGCTCACTGCGTCCATGCAGGAGCTTTACCGCACGCCGCAGGGCGTGCCGGAATTCCGCGAAAAGCTGGACGCGCTCGACGCCTCGATGAATAATTTCAGCTTGATCCTGCGGCTGACGTTCGGCAAAAACCGCATTCTGCTGCCCGGCGACACCAACCGCGCCGGCTACGGCGGCATACCGCCCGAAAAGCTCGCCGCCGACATCTTCAAGGTCGGCCATCACGGTCAGCTTGACGGCGCGGACGCGGCGCTTGTAAATGCAGTCCGACCGCGGTTTTCCGTCTGCTGTGCATCGAGCGACCGCCGCTACAACAGTGCTCACCCCGACACCATGCGCCTGCTGAAGGACAGCGGCGCCGAACTTTACTTTTCCGACTGTCCCCCCGTGGACGGTCAGTCCATTCCGCCCCACCGGGCACTCGAATTCACCATCTGTGCGGACGGCGCGGCAAGCGCCCGTTATCTTCCCTGAGCGTCCGCCGATGTACAAGAGAAGGAGCAAGACATGGCTGAAGTAATCCTTAAAAACATCAAAAAGGTCTATCCGCATCAGGATGGCAAAAAGAAGAAGAAAAAGGGCGCGGAGGAGCGCAGGAGCAACCTCACCGTGACCGACGAAGGCGTACTCGCCGTGCATGACTTCAATCTTTCCATCAAGGACAAGGAGTTTATCGTTCTCGTCGGCCCGTCCGGCTGCGGCAAGTCCACCACCCTGCGCATGGTCGCAGGTCTCGAGGAGATCTCGGGCGGCGAGCTGTACATCGACGGCACGCTCGTCAACGACGTTGCGCCGAAGGACCGCGACATCGCGATGGTATTCCAGAACTACGCGCTCTATCCGCATATGACAGTCGCGGAGAACATGGCGTTTCCGCTCAAGCTGCGCAAGGTTCCCAAGGAGGAGATCGCGCAGCGCGTCGCGCAGGCCGCGAACATCCTCGGCATCACCGAGTACCTCGACCGCAAGCCGAAGGCGCTCTCCGGCGGCCAGCGTCAGCGCGTCGCCATCGGCCGCGCGATCGTGCGCGAACCCAAGGTCCTGCTCATGGACGAGCCGCTGTCCAATCTGGACGCCAAGCTCCGCAACCAGATGCGTGCCGAGCTCCTTCAGCTGCGCCAGCGCATCGACACCACCTTTATCTACGTCACCCACGACCAGACCGAGGCAATGACCCTCGGCGACCGCATCGTCATCATGAAGGACGGTCTCATCCAGCAGATCGGCACGCCGCAGGAGGTCTTTAACCACCCGGCGAACCTGTTCGTTGCCGGCTTCATCGGAATGCCGCAGATGAACTTCTATAACGCCGAGCTCGTACAGGAGGACGGAAGGTACGCCGTCGTCCTCGACAGGGCAAAGGTTTTCCTATCGGATGAGAAGCAGACAAAGCTCAAGAAGAACGGCGTAAGGCCTGGCTCTGTCACCCTCGGCGTGCGTCCCGAGCACCTGCTGCTCACCGGTGACCCGAACGCGATGGTCTGCGGCACGGTGAACGTCAGCGAAATGATGGGCAGCGCGGTCCATCTCCACATCTCCGCCTGCGGCACGGATACCATCATCATCGTGCCGACCGCAGAGCTTGAAAACGCGAACAACTACGCCATCGGCTCGGAGGTTTCATTCACCTTCAGCGGCGCCACCGCTCACCTGTTCGACCGCGAGACCGGTCTCAATCTCGAAGCCTGACCCTAACCTAATACCTCCCTTTTTCGTTTTCCGGTCTCAGTCCGGGCCGGAAAAGGCAAAGACCCCGCTGCGGTTTTGTGCACCGCAGCGGGGTTCTTCTTTATGAGACCGGCGCCGCAAACAGGCTGCTCTGCCTGTCTGTGCCGCCGAACAGCTCGTTATACTGTACGGTCTGATACTGTCTGATGAGGTCGGTCATTTCGGTCGTCTCAAGGTGGCTGTATGCGTTGCCCTCGCTGTCGAAATAGCCGGCAAACGTCATCGCCGGAATGGTCTTCGTCAAATTCCAGAGATAGGAGCCGAACGCGCTCGTCTGAATGCCTGCGTCGCGCAGAACGTACTGCGCGAGGAAGTTCAGGCTCGTGATGCCCGGCTTTTCGCCGGTCAGCGGATAGTTCGCCCAGATGACGAACGGCACCTTGAACTTATCCATGTACTGCTCCATGGTCATGCCGTCCTCCGAGACGCCGTAGGCCATGTCGAGAAATTCCTGTTCGACCGACGGCTGATGGTCGCCGAACATGACGATGATGGTCGGCTCGGTCTGCTGCTCGAAATACTCGACGAGCTGACGGAACGCCTCGTCGGTCTTGTTCGCAAGCGTCAGATACTGCTCCGCCTTGGGATACGCGCCCGGCGCATCCTCGACGGTCACTTCGGCCGGATAATCCTCGACCGTATACGCGCCGTGGTTCTGGATGGTGACGTTGAACAGGAAAAGCGGCGTGCCCTCCTGCTTGTGCTCGAACTCCCAGATGACCTGCCTGAAATCCGAGTCATCGCTGACGTAGCCGTGCTCGTCGGTCTGCGGAACATCCATATCGTCGCCGCACTTGAACGAGTCAAAGCCAAGGCGCGGATATGCTATATTGCGCTGCCACGAGGTCTTTTCGCCCGGATGGAAGGCGCGCGCTTCGTAGCCGTATCCCTTCAAAAGCGTCGCGAGCGAGTCGGACGCGCCGAGGATGTACTGCTGATACGGGATGCTGCCCGACGGCAGGAAGGCCATCGAATCGCCCGTCAGAAACTCAAACTCACTCGTGCTCGTGCCTGCGCCGAACACAGAGGTATAAGCATGACCGACGACCGCGTTATCCAGACTTTTGATGTAATCCATCGTGCTCTCGCTCAGCGTTATGTTGCCGAAATCCTCGAAATCTGCCCAGGATTCGTTCATAATGGCGAGGATGTTCGGGTGCTGCGCCGAAACCGCGGGCAGCGGATCGGCTTTCGCTCCGCTCACGATAGCCGAGACGGTCTCCGGCGCCGTATCCTCCGGCTGCTCGACCTCCATGAACTCGGTATTGCGCAGAAACTCCGCGACCGCGCCGCTCGAGCGGTATACGCTCGTTTGGTCCCAGACGTCGGTCTTGACGCCGAACAGGCCGAGCAGCTGCGGATGCAGCACCGGAATGAGGCAGATCGCACCGGCGAGCACCATCATCATGCGGCGGCGGAAGCCGCCGGGTGCGACGCGGAAGCGGTCCTCACTGTACTGATGGCGCAGGCTCCACGCGAGCACCACGAGCAGGATGACGCCCACGACCATCTCCCAGGTCACCGCAAACTGATAGCTGTCCGCGACAGCTGCGGCAGTGCCCAGCGCGGAGAAGTCCCACGGCAGGATGGGCGTGCCGCGGAAGTTCGAGACAAAATAATTTGCCGTACCCCACGCGCCTGCCAGCAGATGCAGCAGCACGCTGAACCGCGCGACATGGCCGAACAGGCCGCACGCGAGCCAGTAGACCGCGCCGAGACAGATCCAGTTCGCAAGCGCCGCGCCGGGATTGATCTCCCACGGCATCGCGCCGAAAAAGAACTGCATCAGCCAGAACGCGGTGAGCGGCGAGATCAGCAGCACAAGAATCCGCTCCCTGCGGCAGCGGCTCGCCTGCTTCCATGCCGTCCTCCCCTGCGCCGCAAGGTTTTTCACCCGGCGTGCTAAGGATAAAATGAGTTTTTTCATACATTTCTCCCCGATTTTTCACAGTATGTCAAGTCGTAAATTCTATCTTCCACAAGTGCGAAATTATACACGAAAATCAGAGAAATGTCAAGTTTATGTAAAAATGAACCTGTAAAAAGTGACAAACCGGAATGCAGCTTTCTCCCGTTCGGACAGGACTTTCCGTACATTTCCGACATTTCGCCTCGGAAATGCGGCAAAAAGCGGCGCTTCCGCGCCGGGATTTTTTCGCAGTTTGCACGAATTCAAATGATTTTTTCGTCTAACTGACGATTTTTTGCGCAGGATTTTTCCTCAAACGCAACAAATCCCCGTGACCTTACGATCACGAGGATTTATATGGCGGAGACGGAGAGATTTGAACTCTCGCGCCGATTTCTCGACCTACTCCCTTAGCAGGGGAGCCCCTTCACCAGCTTGGGTACGTCTCCATGTCAAGTTATGCAGTTTTCGTGGTCTCTCTTCCCGTCTCAGCCAAAGTAAATGGCGGAACGGGTGGGATTCATTTTCTGCGGAAAATCCACGGCAGTTGCAACATGCCGCCGGCATGCTGCCAAGAGCCGCCTTTCGAATCCCAGACTCACCCGGTTCCATAAATGGCGGAACGGGTGGGATTCGAACCCACGCGCCCTTTCGGACAAACGGTTTTCAAGACCGCCTCGTTATGACCGCTTCGATACCGTTCCGTGTCTTGCCCGATAAGCAAGATTTATTATACAGCATCAGACGTCTTATGTCAACTCTTTTTTGCGAATATCTGAAAAGAAACTGCCCGGAGCTTCTGCTCCGGGCAAAACGGTGCTTATCCGTTCAGCTTTTCCCGCCATTCCTTTTCCCTGAAGCCGGGAAGCGCGAAGTCCTCCCCGATGAGCAGCGGACGCTTGACGAGCATGCCGTCGGTCGCGAGCAGCGCGTACTGCTCGTCCTCGCTCATTTCGGGCAGACGCTCCTTGAGACCGAGCGCCTTGTACTGAAGGCCGCTCGTATTGAAAAACCGCTTGAGCGGCAGACCGCTGCGGCGGTGCCAGTCGCGCAGCTCCGCCTCGGTCGGGTTGTCCGTTTTGATGTCGCGCTCCTCAAAGGAGATTTCCTGCTCTTCCAGCCATTTTCTTGCCTTTGCGCAGGTCGAGCATTTGGGGTAGCATACAAAAAGCATATGGTCTCCTCCTCATTCCGCGTGATCTGCGTTTCTCGAGCACAGCACGAAAAGCTGCGCGAGCACATAGATGCAGGCCGCTGCCGACAGGCCGCTGCGCAGCAGCATCTTGCCCGGCCACGCGACCGAGGTCACGCCCATCAGACGAGCGAGGCCGTAGCCGCCGAGGTCGGAGAACGACATGACTGCCGCGAGCGCACCGAACAACGCGAGCAGCATCGGCTGCGGACGGCCGTAGAGCAGACGCGCGATCTGGTAGAACGCGAGCACGAGCATGACGTCCGCGAGCAGGCCGAACGCAAACAGCTGCAGGCGCGGGTCGGTGCAGGTCATGCGGTAGTTGACGAGCAGGTGCAGCGCGCTCCAGAACAGCGGCAGCAGCACGCATTTCGCCGCATCCGACGTCATGTAGGACGCGCCCTGCGCCTTGGTGAAGGCGATCATGCACACGCCGCTGCCGATTCCCGTGATCGAGTAGACGATCTCGAGCACATGCGACCACAGCGCCGCGCCTTCCTCCTGCGCGGTAAAGGTGAAGCAGAGATAGCCTGCGCTGCCGGCGATGAGCAGCAGCCCGGCGATGACGGCTGTCATGCGGAACAGCGCGTGATCCGTGCCGAGCAGCTTTTCAAACGGCACGCTTTCCTTCTCGCGCAGCGGTGCGGCAAGTACGCCGTACAGCACGGCGCACAGCACGAAGAACACAGCGCAGACCCATACCCACGGACTGCCTGCCGTCGGCAGACCGCTGTCAACGTCAAAGCCGTTCAGCAGATGCAGCGCGCGCAGGCCGATGCCGGGAATTGCGAGCGCCGCCGCTGCCAGCGGCAGAAGCTTCGTTTTATTCATTTGGTCGTTCCTCCAGTAAAAAAGCTCGTTTTCCTGCTGCCGCGTGCAGCAGGCGATACCGTGTTCAGTATAGCACATTCTCCGGCCGTCGGCAAGCAAAAGGACCGCACAGTGTGCGGTCCTTTGAGATAACATTTCGCGGAAGTCTTTAGAAACGGCTGTTCTTGGGCATATTTGCGGCTTCCTGAGCGGAAAACTCGGTGTTTGCCGGCGTTTGCTTCTTCATGCCGAACTTGAGCAGGATCGGCGTGACGAGCGTGGTGACGATAACGACCAGAACGATCGGCGGGAACATATGCGGATCGATCAGGCCGGCCTGCTCGCCCTTCTGCGCAACGATCAGCGCGACCTCGCCGCGCGATACCATGCCCAGACCGATGGAGAACGCATCATAGGCCTGGAAGCCCATCAGCTTTGCGCCGAGGCCGCAGCCGATGATCTTGGTCAGGATCGCGATAATGGTCAGCACGACCGCAAAGCCGAACATCTGGACGGTCAGGCCCTCCAGATTGGTCTTGATGCCGATGGACGCGAAGAACAGCGGAGAGAACAGCATATAGCCGAGCACGTTGGTCTTGCTTGCGACATAGTCGCGCACATCAGCCAGCGAGCAGAGGACGATGCCGGCGAAATATGCGCCGGTGATGTCGGCAATGCCGAAGAAGCGCTCTGCAACGTAGCTCATCAGCAGTGCGAACGCAACCGCATAAATCGCGATGCGGCGGTGCTTGTGCCATTTCTGCTCCATCTTGAGGAATGCCTTGTACATGATCAGGCCGACGACCGCAACGAATACGAAGAACGCTACAATGCGGGTCAGAACGAACAGCGGGCGTACCGAAGGATCGGTCAGCGCGCTCAGAATGGTCAGGACGATGATGCCCAGAATATCGTCGATAACGGCCGCGCCCAGTATCGCTGTGCCGACCCGGCTTTTCAGCTTGCCCATCTCGCGCAGCGTCTCGACCGTGATCGAAACCGAGGTTGCGGTCAGAACGACGCCGATGAACGCCGCCTTGATCATGTTCATCTTATCGCCCGGGTTGTTGTCGAACACAAGATAGCATCCCATGCCGCCGAGAAGCGGTACGATGACGCCGATCATTGCAATGATGAACGAGGCGAAGCCGGTCTTTTTCAGCTCCTCCAGATCGGTATCCATGCCCGCATTGAACATCAGAATGATAACGCCGAGCTCAGCTGCCTTGACCAGGAAGTCAGTCTCGCCCACCCAGTTGAGCACACTCGGGCCAACCAGAACACCGGCGATCAGTGCGCCGACGACCTGCGGCATGTGAACTCGTTCGCTCGTCAGACCGAAAACTTTCGTCGACAGCAGGATGATCGCTATCGTCAGAAGATAATCGTAAGACATTATTTTTTCCACCTTTCTGCCTGAGAAGCGGCGGCGGTGAACCCCCGTTTCTCTTATATTTATCGGCGCGGCTGTCACAGTTCCTCTCAGCCGGCCGATCGTGCGCACGGTCTGCTGTTCCTCTCGGCCGTGCTTCGGGGATGGTACGCGGACGGCGGTCTCCGGTCGCTGTCGGTATCTCCCGATTACCTATATAATTATACATCTTTTTTGCAAAACAGCACGTTAAAATAGCTGAAATTCGTCCGTTGTTTTGTACGAAAAAAACAAAACCAAACCCGCTCAAACTGTGCGTTTTTTCGTCATGCACATTATTTCGCCGTTTTCCATCTGAACACGCCGTTAAGAGCTCAAAAAACACCTCTGCCGCATCAACAGAAAAAAACGCTTCTAAAAATACCGCATTCCCCCAGCGCAATAGAAAGCTGCCCCCGTCCGGGTCTCGGACGGGGGCAGAAATCTGTCGATAACGTCAATTCTATACCGAAGCAGCTGCGCGAATGCAATAGAAATCGCACAGCGATTTCATCGAAACCGGGGGCGTGTGCCTCGGTTTTGATACCTTAAGAGAGAGAAAGTTTCCGCACGGGAACTTTCGGACGACTCGTGTTCTGCACAGTCAGAACACAGATTGTCGGAAAAACGATAGTTTTTCGACAGTCTCTTACCGGCCGAACGACTTCAGCGCGCCGTACATTTCCGGACGGCGGTCGCGGAATACACCCCACGAATGGCGCATCTCGCGGATCGCGTCGAGGTCGAAGGTGTGCGTCAGCACGCCCTCGTTTTCGCGGTCGGCCTGCTCGACGAGTGCGCCGGTCTCGTCCGCGATGAACGACGAGCCGTAGAAGGTCAGCGAAGAGGACTGCTGCTGATTATCCTCGCTCGGCTGAACGGTCTCGGTGCCGATGCGGTTGGCCGCGATGAGCGGCATGATATTCGCAGCGGCATGACCCTGCATGCAGCGGCGCCAGTGCGGCATGGAGTCGCAGTCGAGGATGGGCTCCGAGCCGATGGCGGTCGGATAGAACAGGATCTCCGCGCCCATCAGCGCCATGCAGCGCGCGGACTCCGGGAACCACTGATCCCAGCAGATGCCGACGCCGATCTTCGCGTAGGCGGTGTCCCAGACCTTGAAGCCGGTGTCGCCCGGGGTGAAATAGAATTTTTCCTGATAGAAATGGTCGTCCGGGATGTGCGTCTTGCGGTACTGACCGAGAATAGAGCCGTCCGCGTCGATCACCGCGACCGTGTTGAACGTGGTGTTGCCGACGCGCTCATAATAGCTGACCGGCAGGACCACGCGAAAATCATGCGCGATCTTGCGAAGCTCGCGCACCGCCGGATTTTCCTCCAGCGTTGTCGCGAGATGATAGTTTTCATAGCTTTTTTCCTGACAGAAATACCAGTTTTCGAACAGTTCGGGCAGAAGGATGATCTGTGCGCCCTGCGACGCCGCCTCGCGCACCTTTTCCATCGCGTTTTCCAGACCGTAGGTCATCTGCACCGCTGCAACGGTTACTTTACTCATGTTATCTGCTCCTTACTTTTTCGGGATCTGCTGCGTGATGCAGTGAATATTGCCGCCGCCGATGAGAATATCGCGCGCCGGGATGGCGACGATCTCGCGCGTCGGGAACAGCTTCCGAAGGATCTCCTGCGCCCGCTCGTCGGCCGGATCGCCGAACGCCGGCATCACGACCGCGTGGTTCGCGATGTAGAAGTTGACGTAGCTTGCGGCAAGGCGCTCACCCGGCGTGCGCGTCGGCTCGCCCTCACACAGGTCAAGTCCTTCGCATTCCTCTGCGGTGATCGTGACCGGCTTCGGCAGCGGCAGTCTGTGCACCTTGATGCGGCGGCCCTTCGCGTCAAGCTCGGTCTCGAGCACGGCAAGGCTCGCTGCCGACAGCGCGTACTGCGGGTCGTCCTCGTCGTCCGTCCACGCGAGCACGACCTCACCCGGCGCGGTAAACGCACAGACATTGTCCACGTGTTCGTTGGTCTCGTCGTTGTAAATGCCGCGCGGCAGCCAGATCACCTTGCTGACGCCGAGATAATCGCACAGCACCCGCTCGATCTCCGCCTTCGTCAGGTCGGGGTTGCGGCCGGCGCTCAGCAGGCACGCCTCGGTAACGAGCGCCGTCCCCTCGCCGTCCGTATGGATTGAGCCGCCCTCGCAGATAAAATCGCGCTTGTCGTAAACGTCGTCCCCAAGCAGGTCGCAGAACTTGCGCGCCACGCGGTTGTCGTTCTCCCACGAGGGATACAGGCCGTCCACGTTGCCGCCCCATGCGTTGAAGCCCCAGTCGATGCCGCGGCGCTCGCCGCGGCTGTTTACGACGAAGGTCGGCCCGACGTCGCGCGCCCATGCGTCATCCGTCGCCATCACGACGAGCCGCACGCGGTCGGGAAGCTGTGCGCGGGCGTTGTCGTACTGTCCCTCCGAGCACAGCACGGTCATGCTCTCGCTCTCGGAGATGGTCTCGATGACGCGCAGGAAGGCTTTGCGCGCCGCATAGGCGCCGTACTGCCAGCTGTCTCCGCGCTCCGGCCAGATCATCAGACAGCCCTCATGCGGCGCGAACTCCGCCGGCATGTAAAATCCGTCCTGTGAAGGTGTGGTATGCAATATCTTCATGTTTTTATACTCCGATCCGCTCATGGGCAATACCGCACAGCGGTGCTGCCTGTGATTTTTCGCTACCCTTAGATTACATCATTTCTCCCGTTCCTGCAACGCCTGTCTGCGCTTTTTCGGCTTTGGCGCAGGCAGTTCCTCATACATCGCGCCGATCAGCTCCGTCAGAAACTCCCTGTCGTCCACGTTCCCGACGAGCAGCATCGGCCTTGCGCCCTCATACGGCAGCTCACGCAGAGCCTCCGGCATGCGGCTGACCGCCGCCGGGACCGGTTTGACGAGCAGCCGGTCGTCGTAAATGCCGCCGATCACCCTTCCGCGATAGTAAAGGATGTATTCGCCCATCATCGCGCGGTGCGTGATCTCCTCGAGGCCGGAAAGCTGTCCCAGAATGAACTCCAGATATTCCCTGCTCGATGCCATGCTTCTCTCCCCTTCCCTGCGTTCTGTCTTTATCTTATCATACTGCTCCTTCCTCCGCAAGACCGTCCGGAACAGCCGCCGATTTCGATTCCGATCGTTCTGCTCCGGCTGTGTTGCAAAAAAATCGTTTTCATGTTATACTGTTTAATAATATGAATGCGAACCGCCGCACGCACACGGCGGAAAATCTACAACAAAGGGGGCCGTGCACTTTGAAGATCCAGGAAAGCGCGGAAAACTATCTGGAAGCTATTCTTGTTCTCATGCAGAAGAACGGTCAGGTGCGCTCGATCGACGTAGCGCATTATACCGGCTTCTCCAAGCCCAGCATCAGCCGAGCAGTCGGCCTGCTGCGCGATAACGGTTATGTTTCCATCGACCAGAACGGTCTGCTCGGTTTGACCGAGGCGGGTCTCAAGATTGCAGAGACCATTTACGAGCGTCACACCGTACTGACGGCATTTCTGACCGCCCTCGGCGTCGATCACGAGATCGCTGCGGAGGATGCCTGCCGCATCGAGCACGTTCTCAGTCCGGAGACCTTCGAAAAGCTCAAGGCGCACGCCAAGGAGTACATCGAAAACAAGCAGTAACACCGCAAACCCACGGCCGGCCGCAAGGCCGGTCCTTTATCTTTGAGACTGTCGAAAAACTTCGTTTTTCCGACAATCTGTGTTCTGACTTTGCAGAACACGAGTCGTCCGAAAGTTCCCATACGGAAACTTTCTCCCTCTAGAAGCATGAAAACCGAGGCGCATGTCCCCGGTTTTCATACGTTTGCTACGCAAACGCTTTTTTAATGCGCGCTGCCGCGCGATAACATCAACATCGTGAAAATAAACTTTATCGACATACCGAGGAGGCTCTTCATGCCGCAGACGACCGAAACTCTGCCGAACGGCTTATCGCTTTTACAGGACGACCGATTTTTCAAGCTCGGTCAGGACAGCGTCCTGCTCTCCGCCTTCGCGAAGATACGCAGGCGTGCCAAGGTCCTCGACCTCGGCTGCGGCACCGGCGCGCTCGCGCTGCTCTGCTGGCGCGAGGACCTCACCGTGACCGGTCTGGAGATACAGCAGGACGCGCTCGACCTGTTCCGCCGCTCGATCGAGCGCAACCGGCTCGAAAACGTCACAGCGCTGCACGGCGACCTGCGCCATATGCGCACACTCCTGCCCCACGGCAGCATGGATTACGTCATCTGCAATCCGCCTTACTTCGGCCGGACCACCGGCGCGGCCGCCCCTTCGGCCGAAAAGCGCACCGCCCGGCAGGACATCTGCTGCACGGTCGAGGAGGTCGCGGTCGCGGCGTCCTTTGTCCTGCACACCGGCGGCAAGGCGGCCTTTGTGTTCCGTCCCGAACGGCTGTGGGTGCTGCTCGAGGCGCTCAGCCGCGTCCGTCTCGTCCCCAAGCGCCTGCGCTTCGTCCACCAGAACGCGCTCGCCGTTCCGAGCGCCGTGCTCGTCGAATGCCGCAAGGGCGGCAGCGCGGAGGGCCTCAGCGTAGAGCCGCCGCTGCTGGTCGAGAGCGAGGAATATCTGAAAATCTACGGCAAAACCGGCAGTTCGGACTGAAAAACACCTGTCCGCTGCAATCATTTCATTTCTGACGATCCCGGAGGGATTCCACCATGTCTACACTCTACTTAGTCGCAACCCCGATCGGCAATCTGGGCGATCTTTCTCCCCGTGCACGCGAAATCCTCAGCACGGTCGACTTCATCGCCGCCGAGGACACGCGCGTTACGCAGAAGCTGCTGACCGCCTGTGAGCTTCCCCGCAAGCCGATGATCTCCTATTATGAACACAACCGCCGCGCACGCGGTGAAGTCGTGCTCGAGCGGATGCTCGGCGGCGAGACCTGTGCGCTCGTGACCGACGCCGGCACGCCGGCCGTCTCCGACCCCGGCGAGGATCTGGTCGCGCTGTGCGCCGAGCACGATATTCCGGTCATCCCGGTCCCCGGCTGCTGCGCTGCGGTCTGCGCGCTCGCCGCAAGCGGCCTGCCGACCGGGCGCTGGTGCTTCGAGGGCTTTCTTTCCGTGAATAAAAAGGCGCGGCGCGAGCATCTGGACGCACTCGAGGGTGAAAAGCGCACCATGATCTTCTACGAAGCACCGCACAAGCTGTGCGCGACACTGCGCGACCTCGCCGCCGCCTTCGGCGAGGAGCGCCGTCTGTCGCTCTCGCGCGAGCTGACCAAGCTGCACGAGCAGACGCTCCGCATGACGCTCGGCGAGGCAATGCGCTACTTTGACGAAAATGCGCCGCGCGGCGAATTCGTCCTCATCGTGGAGGGTGCGCCCGACGAGCCGGAGACCGAGCAGAGCGAGGAGGAGCGTCTTGCCGCCGCCGCGGAGGCTGTGCGCCGCCGCATCGAGCAGGGACAGACCCAGAAGGACGCCGTAAAGGCGGTATCCGCCGAGGTGGGCGTGAAGAAAAATGCGCTGTACCGCTACGTGCTGGAAAACGAATAAGACTGTCGCGAAACTGACGTTTCGCCGACAATCTGTGTTCTGACTACGCAGAACACGAGTCGTCCGAAAGTTCCCATACGGAAACTTTCTCCCTCCAGAAGTGAAAAAACCGAGGCGCATGTCCCCGGTTTTTCGCGTTTGCGCAGCAAACGCTTTTTAATGCGCGCTGCCGCGCGACTGCTGCTTTGTATGAAAATCGACTTTATCGACAAGCTGGAGTGCAAGCAAAACTGTCTGTGCCTTTTTTTCTCAATGTCTGCACAGCGGACAAAATGTTCACACAACGAACAAATTGAAACCGTATAATAAATGCAACAAACGATAGCAAAGGCGGAATTCTTATGTCTACTATACTCATCGCAGACGACGAGGCGCGCATCCGCCGGCTCGTCAGCGACTTTCTCAAACGCGACGGACACACCATCCTTGAGGCGGCCGACGGCAAAGCAGCGCTCGAGCTGATCGAAAACCGCCGCCCCACGCTCGACCTCGCCATTCTCGACGTCATGATGCCGGGCATGGACGGCTTCGAGGTGCTGCGCGAGATACGCGAGCAGGAAAACGGCGAAAAGCACCTGCCTGTCATGCTGCTGACCGCACGCGCCGAGGACGCCGATCAGGTGCGCGGTCTGGAGGGCGGCGCGGACGATTACGTCACCAAACCCTTCTCCCCCATCGTGCTCGCCGCGCGCGTGCGCACCCTGCTCAAGCGCGAGGGCCGCGCAGCCTCTCCCCTCGAGATCATCGGTCTCCTGTCGGTCAACGAGCTGCGCCGCGAGGTGCTCGTCGAGGATCAGCCGGTCGACCTCACGCCGAAGGAATACGAGCTGCTCATCTATTTCAAGAACAACCGCTCGATCGCGCTTTCCCGCGAGAGCATCCTGAACGCCGTCTGGGGCTACGACTACTTCGGCGACCTCCGGACGGTTGATACGCATGTGAAAAAGCTGCGCGCCAAGCTCGGCTGCTGCGGCTCGATGATCGAGACCGTGCGCGGCTACGGATACCGCTTTGAAGGATGAAACTGAAACCGCATTCCATTCGATTCAAGTTCTTCTCAGCCATCAGCCTCGTCGCGCTCATGTTCATCGGCATCCTGCTGCTGCTCAATCTGTTCTTTTATCAGGATTACTTCATGATGACGCGAAAAAGCAGCCTGTGCGACGCCTTTGACACGGTCTGCGGCAGCTATGACGGCGATATGGACGACATCGTGACCCTACTGGACAGCTACGAGAGCCGCTCGGCCATCCGTCTGGCGGTCGCGATGGACGACGGCACCGTGCTCACCTCCTCCTTCCTGCACGACCGCGGCGACCATGCCGCGCCGGACTTTGAGTTCGGCATGAACGAGCAGCAGTTCCGCAGCATCGCGGTCCTCGCCTCGGTCATGCAGAACGAGGACTGGTCCTCGCTCGCCGAGCATCAGTACCGCTTTGCCAATATCAGCCTGCGCGACAACGACCAGTATCTCTGTCTCATTGGCTCGCTCGACAAGGACGAGGGTCGCTACCTTATCGCCTATATGCCGTTCGCGTTCATCGAGCAGAATTCCTCGCTCAACCTGGTGTTCCTGCTCATCGCCGGCGGCTGTGCGCTGCTCATCTGTCTCGGCATCGCGTTTTTCTTCTCGCGCGAGTTTACGCGCCCGCTCGTCTCCATGGCGGCGCTCGCCGACCGCATGAGCGAGCTCGACTTTTCCACCCAGTACACCGGCAAGGGCAGGCGCGAATCCGACGAGGTCGAACAGCTCGGCCAGTCGCTCAACCGTCTCAGCGCCTATCTCGAGCAGGCCATCGGCGAGCTCAAGGAGTCCAATGATCAGCTTGCGCAGGAGGTACGCGAAAAGGAGCGCATCGACAATATGCGCCGCGAATTCATCGTCAACGTTTCTCACGAGCTGAAAACGCCGATCGCCCTCATTCAGGGCTACGCCGAGGGTCTGACGGCGGGTGTCGCGGACGACCCTGAGGACCGCAAGTTCTACTGCGACACCATCGCGGACGAGGCCGGTCATATGAACCGCCTTGTCATGCAGCTGCTCAGCCTGTCCAAGCTCGAACTCGGCGCGGAACAGACATTCTATGAAGAGATCGACCTGCACGAAATGTGCCGCGACGCGGTGCAAAAGACCGCCGTGCTGTGCGAGAGCAAAAACCTCAGCGTGGACTGCGCGGACACGCACATCACCGTGCGCACGGACAGCGGCCTGCTCGAGCAGGTGCTCATGAACTACCTGTCCAACGCCATCCGCTACACCGCCGAGGGCGGAAGCATCGTCATCTCCGCCGTCCGAAACGGCGGGCGCACGCGCCTGACCGTTTTCAATGCAGGCGAGGGTCTGCCCGAGGATGAGCTGCCGAAGATCTGGGAGAAATTCTACCGCACCGACCGCGCTCGTACCCGCGAGGCCGGCGGCACCGGCATCGGTCTGTCGCTCGTCCGCGCCATCGCAGATACGCTGCACGGCGACTGCGGCGCGGAGAACGTCCCCGGCGGCATCGCGTTCTGGTTTGACATACCGGACGCACCGCCGCAGACAGAATAAGCGCTTTATCGCAGCAAAAAACCGCCTTTCGGCGGTTTTTTTGTTTATACAATGATTTTTACACTGCTGCCGCTGCCGTTTTTATCCTTGGTGATGACAAGCTGACGGTCGATCTTCTCGCGGAGCTCTCCCACGTGCGAGATGATGCCGACCAGCCGTTTTCCCTCGGCAAGGCTGCTGAGCGCATGAATGGCCTGCGCGAGCGACTCCTCATCGAGCGAGCCGAATCCCTCGTCGACGAACATCGTATCCAGACGGATTCCGGCCGCCGCCGCGGACTGCACCTCATCCGAAAGGCCGAGCGCGAGCGACAGCGAGGCTTTGAACGACTCGCCGCCCGAGAGCGACTTGACGCTGCGCTCCGAGCCGTTGTAGTGGTCGATGACATCAAGCTCCAGACCGGTCTTGGACTGTCTGTTATCCGATATGCTGCGGCGCTTGAGCTCGTACTGACCGCCCGACATGACGAGCAGACGTCCGTTTGCACGCTGAAGGATACGATCGAAGAAGGTCATCTGGATATAGGTTTCGAGCGTGATCTTGTCTTTTCCGGAAAGTGTGCCGTTCGCCGTCTGCGACAGCATGCTCAGCCAGCTATACTCCCGTTCCAGCCGTTCCAGCTCGTCCGACTTGTTCCGCACGCTCGCAAGTGCAGTCTTATTAGTGTTCGCCCGGCTGTGGAGCGTGCGCTGCCGCTCGAGCAGGGAAAGCCGCTCGACTGCCAGTGCATTGCCCTGCTGCCGCTGTGCCTCCTCGTCGATCTCCTCGCCGCCCGCAAGCTGCGCCTCCAGCTGTTTTGCGCCGGCTTCCAGCGCGATCTGCTCCTTGCGGCAGGCCTCGAACCGCTCCTCTGCCGCCTTCCGCGCCGCAGCCGCCGCGTCCATCTCCGCTGCCAGCGTCTGCCGCTGCTTTTCCGCCGCAGCCACCGACGGGAACGACAGCCCATCGCGCAGTCTTGCGTTCTGCTCTCCGAGTGCGCCTTCGCGGCTTTCCGTCCGCGCCAGCTCCTCCCGTCCGGCATTCATCGTCTGCTCCTGTCCGCGCAGTTCGCTTTCGCGCTGCGGGATGAGCAGGGCGAGCGTTTTCCTGCGTGCAATGCCTGCATCGAGCGATGCCAGCTGCGCCTCCAGCGCCGCGAGCGCCTGCTCTGCCTCCACCCTCTCGGCGGCGATGCATGCGGCAGCGTTTTCCATGCGGCAGCCCGGCAGGGCCTCCGCAAGCTGACGGCTGAGCCGTTCTGCAAGCTGCTCCTGCTGACCGCGCAGACGGCTCAGCAGGTTTTCCGCCGCCGAAGCCGCAGAGCGCTGCTCCTCCTGCTCGGCGGCAAGCCGCTCCAGTGCCTTCTGCTGTGTCTCCATGCTGTGCCCCAGTGCTTCGCGTGCGGCAAGCTGCGCGTCCAGAGCGGAAAGCTGCCGTGCGGCATCTGCACCCTCCTGCCGCGCCTTCTCCTCGCATACGCCCAGCTGCGCCTCTGCATTTTCATAGGCCGGCTGCTCCGCAAACGGCTGCATCTGCGCGATCAGCTGCTGCTTTTTCTCCGTGAAGGCGGCGTTTTTCGCGCCTGCGTCCAGGCTTTTCGCGTGCGCCCTCTGCTGTGCCACATCGCGTGCCTGCTCCGCTTCGCGAAGCTGCTCCTCGGTCGGGGCGTGGCCGGGCGCGTGCGCCGGCGCCGGATGATGCACCGAACCGCATACCGGGCACGGCACGCCCTCCGCAAGCTCGCGCGCGAGAATACCGGCCTGCGCGTCAAAGAAGGCGCGGCGGCTCTCGCCGTATGCTGCGTCCGTCTGCTCCGCCGCGTTCTGCGCACGCAGATACGCCTGCTGCGAGGCAAGCACCGCCTGCTCCGCTGTCCGGCACTCGCGCAGCAGCGCGTTCAGTGTGCGCAGTTCAGCTTCACGCTCCTGCGTTTTTGCCTGCTGTGCGCGCAGCTTTTCGCGCTCTGCGTCCAGTCCCGCGCCCTGCTCCCACGCTTTGCGGTCTGCCTTCAGCGTTTCGGTCTGCGCGGCAAGCTCCGAGGCAAGCGCTTCCTGCCGCTGCTTTCGGACCGCAAGCTGTTTTTCCGCGTCCGCGATCTCCTGTTCGCCGCGCCGCTGCGCCTCGACGTCCTCCGCCAGCGCCTTGAGCGCGGTTTTGCGGTCGAGCCTGCGGCTCCTTTCGCCAAGCAGACGCTCTCGGTCAGCCGCAGCACTCGCAAGGCTCTCATGCTCCTGCTTCCATGCTGCAAGCTCCGCGCTCTGCGCCTGATGCGTGCGCTCCTGCTGTACGAGCACGCGGCGTTTCGTCTCTATGTCAGAAGCAAGGCTGAGGCGTTCCTTTTCCGCGTTTTCAAGCTCAGCATAGCGCGGCAGCTCGTTTTCGAGGTCGGCAAGCGCGCGCTGACGCGCCTCCTGCTGCGGCTGCTTCGCCTGCTCGGCGGCAAGCGCCGCTTTCGCCTGTTCGGCCTCCCCGCGCTGCACCTCCTGCTGTTTTCGATTTGCCTCGAGTGCTTCGCGCATCTTTCTTCGCTCGTCCGCCTTGATAAGCCGCGCATTGACCGCACCGATCTTCTCCTCCAGCACCTCAAACTGCCGTGCGCAGGCCGCATCCTCCGCTTCGTCGCGGTCAATGAGCGTTTCGAGCAGCTCCACGGTCTCCGCGAACGGGAGTTTTCCCTCCTTCGCCTGCTGCGCCTTTTCGCGAAGCATATCACCCTCCGCGCATACGATGCCGCCGATATACTGCTGTACGCTCGCGCGCGCCGCCTCACATTTTCGGTAAAGTGTGTTCGCGCTGTCCTTCAGACGGTTTTGCAGCACCTCGTAGCAGTTCGTCTTGAATATCTTGCGGAATATCTCCTGCCGGTCCTTTGTTTCCGCTGTCAGCAGCTTTAGAAATTCGCCCTGCGCGATCATGGCGATCTGCGAAAACTGGCTGCGGTCGAGGCCGATGATCTGCGTCAGTTCTGCGTTGACCTCCTTCGGCTTGTCGAGCACGCGGCCGTCCGGCAGATGCAGCTCCGCCTCGGCCTTCTGCTTTGTCATTTTGCTGCCGCGTCTGGCAGGGCGCTCGTATTCCGGGTTTCGTCTGACGGTATAGACCTTTCCGCCGCAGGAAAACGTCATTTCGACGAAGGTCGGCGTTTCGGGAGACGCATACTTGGAGCGGAACATGGATGTATCGCGGTTCGTGCCGCTCGGCGCGTCGTACAGCGCATAGGTGATCGCGTCGAAGATCGTGGTCTTGCCTGCGCCCGTATCGCCGGTGATCAGGTACAGACCCTTCTCGCCCAGCTTTTCCAGATCGATCTCGGTGTGTCCGGCATACGGGCCGAATGCGGACAGTGTAAGTTTCAGCGGTCTCATCTTTCTTCCTCCCAGATGCTCGCGATCAGCTTATCTGCGAACGCCTGCTGCTCCTCGCTCATCGGCGTTCCGTTCTGGCTCTCGTAGAATTCACCGAACAGGGTGAGCGGCGGCTTCTGCTCTGCCCTGTCCGCGCCCTCGATGATGCCGCCTGCACGGGTGCGCGCATTGTCGTAGTCGAGCCGCATCAGATTCGGGTAGACCACGCGCAGATTGCTGACGGCGTTCGGAATATCCTCTTCATCGGTGAGCGTAATGTGCAGATAATCGTTCCAGAACGGCTTTCCCTCGTAATTCTCGCGCAGCATGAGCGTGTTATACGTGCCGCGCAGCTCGGACATATCGCGCCGCGGCACGAGCGGCACTGTGCGGATGCCGACGCTGCCCTTCTCTCCCATTTCCACCACTGTGACGGATTTTTTGTGGCTGACCTCCGAGAAGGAATACTTGAGCGGCGTGCCGCAGTAGCGCACGGTCTCGCGGCCGACCTTCTGCGGGCCGTGGATGTGACCGAGGGCGACATAATCGAAATCGTCGAACACGCAGACCGCCACATTGTCCGTGCCGCCGACCGAAAGCTCCTCGGACTCGCAAGGCACCGCGCCCGCGACGAACTGGTGCGCGACCAGCACATTGCGGCGCGCCGTGTCCACGTTCGCCGCGCGGAGCACCGCCGCCATCGCGTCCGTATAGCTTTCGATGTCCTCATCCGGGAAGAAACGCCGCACCTGCACCGGCTTGAGGAACGGCAGCAGATAAATATCCACCGGGCCGTGCTCGTCCGACAGCGTCAGCGGCGTCAGAGAGCCGTCGTAGACCGGCGCGATATGGATGCCGGCCGCATCCATCAGCCGTCCGCCGAACGACAGGCGCTCTGCCGAGTCATGGTTTCCGCTGATGAGGCAGGTCTGCACGCGGCGCGAGGCAAGCTGCACCAGAAAATCATCGAGCAGTGTCACCGCTTCCGCCGACGGGACGGATTTATCGTAAACGTCGCCTGCGATGAGCACCGCATCCGGCGCCTCGCTGTCGATAATACGCAGGATTTCGCCTAAAATATACTGCTGATCCTCCAGCATCGAGCATTCGTTGACTCGCTTGCCGAGATGCAGATCGGAAAGATGAATGAGCTTCATTTTTTCAGTTTCTTCCTTTCAAGCCATACGGGCAGCGCCGCACGGTGGAGACTGCGGCGCTGCCCATCGTTTTCTTATCCCATCAGCATTGTCCAGAGCAGACTGAACGGCATGACGAGAAGAAGTGCCGGCATCAGATCGACGAGCGGCACGGGTTTGATTTTGGAGACGCGAAAGCCCGCCGCCATGGTCAGCACGCCGCCGCAGGCGGAAAGATCCGCGAACATGGTCGGCGTCAGCACGCCGGCCAGCAGCCGTCCTGCGCCGAACACGCACAGCAGGATGACGCACTGCGGCAGCGGAATGGCGCAGATGGATTTTCCGAGCGTCGAGGCAAAGATGAGCGCCGTGAAGCCGTCGAGGACTGCCTTGGAGAACAGCAGCGACGGGTCGCCTGCGATCCCCTCGGTCAGCGTGCTGTACCAGCCGAAGCCCGAGCAGCAGAACAGCGCGACCGCCGTGATGTAGAACTCCATGTCGATGCCGTCTCCGCCGAGGTGCATCGCCTTTACCAGCTTATGAAAAAACCGGCTCGTCCACTGTTCAAGATGCAGCAGATGACCGATGGTGAAGCCGACGAGCAGCGCCAGCACCACCGGCGTCATCGCTGAGGCCTTGATGATGGAATTGATGCCGATGGCGATCGAGCACAGGCCGAACATGGTCGGCAGATGCTCCTTGAGGCTTGCGGGCAGGATGTGCCCAAGCGCCGAGCCGATCACGCCCCCCGCCAGCACCGATGCGCAGTTGGTCAATACTCCGATTGGCATTTGTGATAGTCCTTCTTTCTGATCGTGATTTATTTCCAGTATAATTATATTCTTTTTCAATTTTCGTTGCAAGACGCAAAAAAGGCATTCCGCCATGCCGAGAGCAGCGGAATGCCTGAGATCGTTCAGCTTTTCAGAAATTCGAGCACGGTTTCCACGACCAGCTTTTTAAATTCCGGTGTATATCGTTTGTTTGGTACTCCTTTGGGCATAGCAAAACACCCCATCTGTTAGATAGTATATCATACTGTCTAACAAATGGGGGGCAGTTCAATTATATGGTGCAGGGATTTTTCCTTTCTGCTGCTCTCAGCGCGCGAGCATGAAGTACGCGAGCACGGCAATGCCGAGAATGATACGGTACCAGCCGAACACCTTGAAGTCGTGCTTCTTGACGAACGCCATCAGCAGCCGGATAATGAGCATGGACGAGACAAATGCCGTTACCATGCCGATCGCGAGGATGATCATCTCGGTCTGCGTAAATACCAGGCCGAACTTGACCAGCTTGAGCAGGCTCGCGCCGAACATGACCGGAATGGCGAGGAAGAACGTGAATTCCGCCGCCACCGTGCGCGACACGCCGAGCAGCAGCGCGCCGACGATGGTCGAGCCGGAACGCGACGTACCCGGGAAGATCGCGGCGATCAGCTGAAACATGCCGATCATGAGAACGGTCGGATAGGTCAGCTCGTTCAGCGAATTGATCTTCGCCGGCTTGTCTTTATGCGCGGTCTCGACGGCGATGAACGCAACGCCGAACACGATCAGCGCGACAGCGACCGACTGATAGTTGTAAAACAGCTCCTCAAACAGATCGTTCCACTTGAGGCCGACGACCGCCGCCGGAATGCAGGCGACAACGATCTTGCACCACAGACGGATAATATCGCGGTCGATCGTGATGGACGCACCGCCGTGACGGCCGTGATTGCGCTTGAGCGGCCAGATCTGGTTCCAGAACAGCACGACGACCGCAAGAATCGCGCCGAGCTGAATCACGACCTCAAACATTTTATAGAATGCGTCCGAAACGTCCAGCTTGACAAATTCGTTGAGCAGTATCATGTGGCCCGTGCTGCTGATCGGCAGCCATTCCGTGATGCCCTCCACGATACCGAACAGGAATGCCTTGAGCCATTCCATATATTGTACCATTATAGCTCTCCCTCCTGCGCCGGGCGGCTCGAATACCGTTTCCCGCGCTCTCATGTACTTTTCCTTTTATAACAGTAACAGCATACCATATTTCGCGCCGCCGCGCAAGCGCGTCTGTCTTTTCCGATCCGCCCTCCCGTACACAGCACCCGTTTTTTTGCGTAGCGCACACGTTTTCGCAGCATATTTTCCAAATATTTTATTGTGTTTAACCATGTTTTATGATAGAATGACAGTATAGAGTTGTAAAGACCTGTTGCAAAGACATGCAGACACATCTCTGTGCCCTGCAATATCTTGAGAAAGGAGTTGCGCACAGGAGTGTGCGCAGGAAAGAAAAAATGGAAAAAGAATATGACGTACTGGTGGTCGGTCCGGTTTCTCTCGACCACAACATTGATTATCTCGGCAACGAACGCAGCGAGGTAGGCGGCGCGGTCGTCGCGTCCGGCTGGGCGGCCGCAGGCAGCGGCGCAAAGGCTGCCATCTTCTGCAAGCTGAATCCCGAGGAGGCCGACGTAAACGAGCGCTTCGAGGGCATCAAGGCCGACCTGTACTGGAAGCCGTCCGCACATACCTGCTCCATCCGCAACCAGTATTTTACCGCAGACAAGGAGAAACGCGCCTGCACCTCGCTCGGCAAGTGCGACCCGTTCCGCTTCGACGAAATGGCCGACATCAAGACCAAGATGTATCACTTCGCCGGTCTGGTATACGGCGACTTCGACGGCGAGCTCATCCGCGAGAGCGCCAAACACGGCAAGGTCGCCGTTGACGTTCAGTGCATGCTGCGCCACGTTGAGCCGGACAAGACCATGGCCTTCCACGACTGGGCGGACAAGAAGGAGATTCTGCCGCTCATCGACTACCTCAAGACTGACGCCGCCGAGGCTGAAATCCTGACCGGCACGAACGACCGCGTCAAGGCGGCGCATATGCTGCACGAGTGGGGCGCGAAGGAGGTCATGATCTCCCACAACACCGAGCTGCTCGTGTACGACGGCGAGAAGATCTACACCTGCCCGATCAAGGCGCGCAATCTGTCCGGCCGTACCGGCCGCGGCGACACCGCCTTCGCAGGCTACATCAACGAGCGTCAGCACGCTTCCGTTGAGGAGGCTCTGCTCTGGGCGACCGCTCTGGTCTCCCTCAAAATGGAGACCCCGGGTCCCTTCCGCGGCTGCCGTGAAGATGTTGCAGCTTACATCAACGAGTTCTATAAGTAATCCGCAAGGTAAATATGCACAGGAAACGCCCCTTCTGCATCAGCAGAAGGGGCGTTTTTATGGAACAGCGTCAAAACAGAGTTTGGGGCAGCAAAAAAGGACGAGCCTTTCGGCTCGTCCTTTCACTATGCCTTTATTCGGTTTTTATGCCTTGCCAAGCTCCTTAACGCGAGCCTGTGCTGCTGCCAGACGCGCGATCGGAACGCGGAACGGCGAGCAGGAAACGTAATTCAGGCCGACATTGTGGCAGAACTCGACGGACGAAAGGTCGCCGCCGTGCTCGCCGCAGATACCAAGCTTGATGTCCGGGCGGACGCGCTTGCCGTTCTCAACGGCCAGCTTGACCAGTCTGCCTACGCCCTTCTGATCGAGGCGTGCAAACGGATCGGACTCGAGGATCTTCTTCTCGAAGTAGGTCTCGAGGATGCGGCCCACATCGTCACGGGAGAAGCCGTAGGTCATCTGGGTCAGGTCGTTGGTACCGAAGGAGAAGAACTCAGCCTCTTCTGCAATCTCGTCCGAGGTGACTGCTGCACGCGGGGTCTCGATCATGGTGCCTACCATATACTTCATCTTCAGGCCGGAGGCTTCGATCAGCTCGTCAGCCTTAGCCTTGATTACCTTCTTAACAAAGCGCAGCTCGTTGATCTCGGAAACCAGCGGAACCATGATCTCCGGAGTGATGCGCAGGTCGTCTTCCTTCCAGACGTTGATGGCAGCGGAGATAATTGCCTCGGTCTGCATCTCAGCGATTTCCGGATAGAGAACATCCAGACGGCAGCCGCGAGTGCCGAGCATCGGGTTGAACTCATGCAGGCTCTCAACCTTTGCCTTCAGCTTCTCGAACGGAACGCCCATCTCGCCGGCCAGCTCCTGAATCTCGTCGTCCTCGTGCGGCAGGAACTCGTGCAGCGGCGGATCGAGCAGGCGGATGGTTACCGGCAGACCGCCCATTGCGCGGTAGATTGCCTCGAAGTCGCCGCGCTGCATCGGCAGGATCTTGGCCAGAGCGGCCTTGCGCTGCTCGAGCGTGTCAGCAATGATCATCTCGCGGACCGCCTTGATGCGGGTCGGCTCAAAGAACATATGCTCGGTACGGCACAGGCCGATGCCTTCCGCGCCGAACTTGCGTGCCTGCGTTGCATCGCGCGGCGTATCGCCGTTGGTGCGAACGTGCAGGGTGCGGATCTCGTCAGCCCAGCCCATGAAGCGGCCGAAGTCGCCGGTCAGCTCAGCTTCCTGCGTCGCGATAGCGCCCAGATAAACGTTGCCGGTCGAGCCGTCGAGCGAAATAACGTCGCCTTCCTTGGCAATCGTGCCGTCAGCGAACGTGATGGTCTTGTCCTCTTCGGAAACCTTGATGCCGTTTACGCCGGCAACACAGCAGGTGCCCATGCCGCGTGCAACTACGGCTGCGTGCGAGGTCATGCCGCCGCGAGCGGTCATGATGCCCTCGGAAACTGCCATGCCGTCGATGTCCTCCGGGGAGGTCTCCTGACGGACCAGAACGACCTTGAGGCCGGTCTTGTGTGCCTTTGCAGCAGCGTCAGCGGTGAAGTAGACCGCGCCGCAGGCAGCGCCGGGAGATGCCGGCAGGCCGGTGGTGATCGGAGTAGCAGCCTTGAGCGCTTCCGGATTGAAGGTCGGATGCAGCAGTGCATCGAGCTGCTTCGGCTCTACCTTCATAACAGCCTGCTCCTTGGTGCAGACGCCCTCGTCTACGAGGTCAACTGCGACCTTGAGCGCTGCCTGAGCGGTACGCTTGCCGTTACGGGTCTGGAGCATATAGAGCTTGCCGTTCTCGATGGTGAACTCCATATCCTGCATATCGCCGTAGTGCTTCTCGAGGCGGCTGGAAATGTCAACGAACTGATTGTAAACCTCCGGCATGGTGTCTGCCAGCGCGGAAATCGGCTGCGGGGTGCGGATGCCTGCTACGACGTCCTCGCCCTGCGCGTTCATCAGGAACTCGCCGTACAGCTTCTTCTCGCCGGTTGCCGGGTTACGGGTAAATGCAACGCCGGTGCCCGAAGTCTCGCCCATGTTGCCGAATACCATCGACTGAACGTTGACTGCGGTGCCCCAGGAGTGCGGAATGTCATTCATGCGGCGGTAGGTGTTGGCGCGCGGATTGTCCCAGGAACGGAATACTGCGCGGACAGCTTCCATCAGCTGCTTCTTGGGATCCTGCGGGAAGTCCTCGCCGAGGGACTTCTTATAATGATCCTTGAACAGGACGATCAGCTCGGACATATCGTCTGCGTCCAGCTCATTGTCCATCTTGACGCCCTTCTTGTCCTTGACCTGGTCGATGAACTGCTCAAAGGTGGACTTCGGCAGCTCCATTACGACGTCGGAGAACATCTGGATGAAGCGGCGGTAGGAATCGCGTGCGAAACGCGGATTGTTCGTCAGCTTGGCAACAGCCTCGCAGATCTCGTCGTTCATGCCGAGGTTCAGGATGGTATCCATCATGCCGGGCATAGAAGCGCGCGCGCCGGAACGAACCGATACGAGCAGCGGCTTCTCGGGATCGCCGAGGGTCTTGCCGGTAACCTTCTCGAGCTTGTCGAGGTATTCGAGGATCTGTTCCTGGATATCCGGGTAGATGGTCTTGCCATCCTCATAATACCGGGTGCAGGCTTCGGTCGTGATGGTAAAGCCCTGCGGAACGGGCATGCCGAGACCGGTCATCTCTGCCAGATTCGCGCCCTTGCCGCCGAGCAGCTCACGCATTTTGCCATTGCCTTCCGGGAACATGTAAACATATTTCTTCATTGTGGATCTTTCCTCCATTCGGTTGATGCGCTCTTTTTACTCACACTTCAATCACACAACCGTATTATAGCACGCCTTTCCGCAAATTCGCTATTGTGGTATTACACCGAATTGCCAAATCGTTCTTGTGCATTATGCACAACCTCCCTGTTTTTATTCGTTTTTTCCTTGATTTCATTTTTTCATTTTGTATTATTTCTTTTTCTTTCTTTTACTTTTTCTTCTCATAAAACGGCATTTTCCCTGTTATGCAGATGTTTTTGTGCAAATAATCACAGAGATTTTTTACATTCATTTTTGCGGTTCAGCTGCACAAATTCTTGCAATCCTTTGCGGATTTTCTCGTCTATTCTGCAAAATTTTTTCATGAAATCTGCTTGAAATTTCAAAATCAGGTCATCTGATACTATCATAACCATTAAATAATACGTAAATCACAATATCAGTTGCCTGCTGTTTTCTGCCGTTTCGAACTATTTTCCCGGATTTCCTCTCATTCTCTATTCATAGCTGTAAATCCTGCACAACGCAAACGTTTGCAATTTCATATACAATCGGACAGAAAAAGAGCCGCCTCGAAGGAGGCGGCTGGAGACTGTCGGAAAACGCCGGTTCTGCCGGCAGCCAGTCCTTTCCGGTTTTATCCGAGCACACCGAGGTGCTCGAGCAGGATCTTAGTGCCCATAAGGATGAGCACAGCGCCGCCGAACAGCTCCGCACGGGATTTGTATTTAAGCCCGAACACATGGCCGATCCGAATGCCGATGCACGACAGAATAAAGGTCGTCGCGCCGATAAAGCAGACCGCCGGGAGAATGCTGACCTGAAGAAAGGCGAAGGTGACGCCGACGGCGAGCGCGTCGATGCTGGTCGCGACGGCCAGCGGCAGCATCGCGCCGAACGAGAACGAGTCGCTGAGGTTCTCCTCATCCTGCTCGCGCGACTCGCGGATCATATTCGCGCCGATCAGGCCGAGCAGCACAAAGGCGATCCAGTGGTCGATGCTTGTGATAAACGACTGAAAGCGCACGCCGAGTGCGAAGCCGATGAGCGGCATGAGCATCTGAAAACCGCCGAAATAAACGCCGACCGTGAGCGCGTGCTTCGGCTTCAGCTCCCGCACGCTCAGCCCCTTGCAGATTGAAACGGCGAAGGCATCCATTGAAAGCCCCACTGCAATGACAAACAACTCCAGTAATCCCATTTTTCTTGTCCTCCTTGTCGTATGAGCGGCAGCGGAGCATAAAAAAAGAGACCCATCTGCCGAAAAAACAGATAAGTCTCGTCATTTCATGCAAAACCAGAGAAGCGTCCTTCTCAGTATGTTGGCTCTGCCGCGTGCATCGGAACGAATGCACGCCGACTACTCCCTTATTGCATCTGATTATAGCATATTCGGGGAGAAGTGTCAATATGCGGGGCGAAAACGTTTGCGGAAGCGTTTTCTGCGGTAAGATGTTGCTAACTCAGTCGATATTCTGTGCGCAGATGATCGAGATGCTGGTGGAGAGCTGATCCCTGCCGGGCTGTGTGCCGAGCTGAAGCAGATCGCACAGCAGTATGAGCGGCTGGCTGCCCTGACGGAACATATCCTGTGTGATGGTCAGGTCGAGCGTGCCCTCGCGCAGCATCTGGGCGCGGCCGGGAGACATATCGTGTGCGATGACGCGGACGCGGCCGGTACAGCCTGCGGCGCGAACCGCATCGATGCAGGCCGTGACCGAACGGTTCGCCATGTAGATGGCGTCGGGCGGCGTCGGGCCTTTCAGTGCCGCCATGACCTTGTTATAGGTGACGCGGTAGTCGTTGTAGGTCTCTCCGATGTCGATCTGTGCGGCGGAAAAGCCTTTTTCGCGCATGTGCGAGCAGAAGCCGTCCAGCCGCGTGCGGTGGCCGTTGTATTCGAGGTTGCCGGCGAGCGCAAGGATGCGCGCGTCAGGCGCAATGCATTTGGTCAGCAGCTCGGCGGCAATGCGGCCGCTTTTGGCGTAATCCTGACCGACAAAGCACAGACGGCGGCTGTTCGGCAGGTCGGAGTTGAACGTGATGCAGGGAATGCCGTTGTCGGCAAGCTCCCCCACCTTCGCTTCTATGGTAATGTCGTTGAGAGCGCAGAGCGCGATGCCCTGTGCGCCCCAGTCGACCAGCTCGTCGAGAAATTTAATGACCTCGCCGGGAATATCGGTCTCGCAGATGCACACGCGAATCTCGGCGTGACGGCCGGACAGCGTGGTGCGGGCGCTCTCGATGCCGCGCGTGACCTCCTCGCGGAAGGGACCGGCCCAGTTGGGCAAAAGCACACCCAGCTTCACGGGCGAGTAATTCTGCGGCCGGTCTGCGGTCTGACGGTGCGCCTCGCGCGGCGACAGATAGCCGGTCTCACGGATCGCGTCGAGCACACGCTCGCGCACATCCGCGCGTACATAAGAACGGTTATTCAGTACACGGTCAACGGTTCCGCGCGAAACACCTGCGCGCTCCGCCACGGTCTGTATCGTGGGTCGTTTATTCATATTGATCAACATCCTTCAAGATGAGAGGTTTTCTGTAATCATTATAGCATAAATGTGTGCGATGTAAAGAAAAGTATCACGCGCACAGAAAATATGTGCAATTGCACATACCAAATTCATTACTCTTATGCTCCTGTTTTCTGGATAAATGTGCGAATAACGCTGCAAATCCAACCCGAAATCAAAAACACAGAAAAAAACACAGGCGCACAGGTTTGTTGTGTGTCAACAAATACAGGGGCATGAGTTTGGCACATCAGACAAAACCCAGGGTTTCATTCATAATTTGTTCAATTATTATGATATACCGCTGTGTATAGCAATATAAACCGATGTAAAAGTTCAAAACATCAATCTGTGTCTTTTCAAAAATGATGTTGACAGCCAGCAAGGGGCACGCTATAATAAGCACATAAAGAGCACGGACGCACACAAAAGCACACAGATGCCCGTGCAGCACACAGAGTGCATGAGAAAAGGAGAGAGAACTATGAAAAAGAGACTTCTGGCAGCGCTGATGACAGCAACGATGGCAATGAGCCTCGCCGCATGCGGCGGCGGAAACACCGCTTCTGCGGGCGGTTCGGATACCGCATCGCAGGACGGCCCCTACAAGATCCGCATGACCCTCAAGACCAACGCCGCTGAGTTCTGGAACATCATCCAGGCCGGTGCGGAAGCCTATGAGAAGGAGCATCCGGACGAGGTCAAGCTCTCCATCTACGGCCCTCCGGGAGAGACCTACTACGAGGAGCAGCTCAACTCCATCCAGACCGATCTGGTCGCGGATTATGACGGCTATCTGATCGCTCCGCTTCAGTCCGAAGCAGTCGCTACCGCGATCGCGAGCACCGACAAGCCGGTCGTAGCATATGACACCAACATCGACTCCGACAAGTGCCTCGCCTTCGTCGGCACCGGCAACAAGGAAGCCGCCAAGGAAGGCGCGAAGGCCGCTGTTGAGGCGGCAAAGGCCAACGGCTGGGACGAGATCAAGTGCATCGAGATCGCAGGCGTTCAGGGCGACTCGACCAACACCGCCCGCATGGACGGCTACCGTGAAGGCATCACCGAGGCCGGCGGCGAGTTCCTCGACAACGAAACCCAGTACGCAAATGCAACCGCCGACCTCGCAGTAACCGCGATGGAAGGCATCATGAGCAAGTATCCGGACGGCGTGGCGATCATCTGCTCGAACAACGACGATATGGCGCTCGCAGCAGCACGCACCGCCAAGGAGAACCCGGCTTACGCAAAGACCATCTTCCTCGGCTTTGACGGCCAGAAGTCCGCGTGCGAAGCCGTCGCGGCAGGCGAGCTGACCATGACCGCAGCGCAGAACAACTTCGACATCGGCTACAAGGCTGTCGAGACCATGGTCAAGATCCTCAATGGCGAGCAGTACGACAAGGTCGTCGATACCGGCACTGAGATCATCACCAAGGACACCGCAGAAGCCCGTCTGGCAAAGTTCGACGAGTGGATGAAATAATTCCTTAATTCCTTGAAATGCACGCATTTCAAGGAGATGGGAAACACCGCGGCTTTGCCGCGGATGATTCCCGGGCGAAAATCAGCGCGTCGCACAGCGGCACACCGATTTTCTTACTTGTAAAAAAACGCAGATACATGCTCCGCGTTTTTTTGTGAAGGCAACGCCTTCACGATTTAATACCGCCTGCGGCGGAAACTCTGTATGGAACCGCGCTCCAACGCTCTGACAGAATGTAATAAAAATCTCTCAAGACAACCCGTTCACTGAATGAAGGAGGACAAAAAGTAAATGAAAGTAGGCATTATCGGTGCCGGACGCATCGGCAAGGTACACGCAAAGAACATTTCGATGTTCGTGCCGGAGATGGAGATCAAGACCATCGCCGACCCGTTCATGAATGAGCAGACCGAGGCTTTTGCCAAGTCCTGCGGCATCCCGAACACCACCAAGGACGCAAATGACATCCTGAACGATCCCGAGATCGATGCAGTGCTCATCTGCTCCTCGACCGACACCCATTCCAAGTACATCATCGAGGCGGCGCACGCAGGCAAGCATATCTTCTGCGAAAAGCCGATCGACTATGATCTGACCAAGGTGCGCGCTGCCATCAACGCGGCGAAGGAAGCAGGCGTCAAGCTCCAGATCGGCTTCTGCCGCCGCTTCGACCACAACCACCGCGCCGTTTACGACATGGTTCGTGACGGCAAGGTCGGCAAGGTCAATATCATCAAGATCTCCTCTCGCGACCCGGAGCCGCCCCCGGTATCCTACATCAAGGTTTCCGGCGGTATCTTCTACGATATGATGATCCACGACTTCGATATGGCGCGCTTCCTCGCGGGCAGCGAGGTCACTGAGGTCAATGCGATCGGTTCCGTTCTGGTCGATCCGGGCATCGGTGAGGCCGGCGACGTAGACACCGCTCTCGTCACCCTCAAGTTCGAAAACGGCGCCATCGGCATGATCGACAACAGCCGCAAGGCAGTTTACGGTTACGATCAGCGCGTCGAGGTATTCGGCTCCGAGGGCTGCGCCGAGGACCAGAACGACACCCCGAACACCGCTGTCCTGTCCACCGCAGACGGCGCGGTTCACGGCGTTGCCTACAAGGTCATGTGGGACCGCTACACCGGCGCATTCGTTGCCGAGATGCAGGCATTCGCGGATGCCGTTGTCAATGACAAGGAAACCCCGGTTACCGGCGAGGACGGCCTGTATCCGGTGCTGATGGCTGCGGCTGCAACCAAGTCCCTGCATGAGGGCCGTCCGGTCAAGATCTCCGAAATTGAGTGACAAAATCTGTGCATCCTGCCGTATTGCCTGCGCACCGCGGCAGGGTGTAAGCTGATAAAGGAATCCCAAGCATTTCTATTTTCCGTCTGGAGGTAAATTATTATGGCACTGAGAAAATGCGCTTGCATTGATACCCTTTACACTGAGCTGGACTGGCTCGACCGCTTTCAGGCGGCAAAAAACGATGGCTTTGAGGCCGTAGAGTTCTGGGACTGGCGCATCCGCGATCTAGATGCGACCCGTGAGGCTGCCGAGAAGGCAGGCATCGCGATCTCCGGCTTCAACGGCGATGCAGACTACTCGCTCGTCGACCCGACCCACAAGCAGAAGTATCTGGACTACCTCAAGCAGTCCATCGCGGCTGCGAAAAAGGTCGGCGCCGCCAGCGTCACCATCCATTCCAACGCACTGGGCGACGGCGGCATTGTTGTCAATCACTACGATAACCTGTCCCACACGGTCAAGCTGTGCTCGATGTATGACACCCTGCTCGCCTGTGCGGAGCTTGCAGAGAAGGAGGAGATCAACCTCAATCTCGAGGCGCTGAACATCACCACCGACCACGTCGGCAACTTCCTCGCAACCACCCAGATGGGCGCCGAGATCGTTCGCCTGATCGGCTGCCCGCGTCTCAAGCTGCTGTATGATGTATATCATATGCAGATCAACGAGGGCTGCATCTGCGACACGATCTCGAATTACGGCGATACCTTCGGCCATATCCATGTGGCTGACGCACCGGGCCGCCACGAGCCGGGCACGGGCGAGATCAACTACACGAAGGTGCTCGCACATCTGGAGAAGTGCGGCTATACCGGCCGCGTCGGCTACGAGCTGTTCCCGGAGACCGACACCGCGACTGCCGTCAAGGCGATCATGGAGCATTCGCCGAAAGCGTAACTAAGGCTTACATCTTCGCTGACGCTTTCCTTTTAACACAAAAAACCGAGGCACTGCCCGCTGTCAGCCTGAGCCGCTGACAGTGTGCGTGTACCTCGGTTTTTTCGTCGTCCTGTGCAGCTGCATGCTGACGCTGCGCGGAGATGACGCTCTCTTTATTTCTTATCGATCTTCGGCGTGCGGCCGTAGATTTCGCGCACCTGATCCAGACTGTTCTCAATGCTCTGGCGCACTGCATCCATATCCTCTTCCGGGATATTCCGCTCAAGGAACATCAGCTCGACGGCATGCGTAAAGCGCACCATCGCATGAGCGGTCTCGATGAACTTCGGGAAGTTGTGCGACTGCATCGCGTTGCGGAATTTAGTGATATCTCGGCGCACGAACTCGATCACCTCGTCCGCGCTCGCGAAATCACCGTGCGAGATCGGATACGGCGCGATGCGCTGGATATAATACTTGTCGTGCTTGGTGACGTCGAACACATAGGTCACGGTGAGGTCATCGGACAGCTTGAACTCGACCTTGTACATAATGCCGTTGCGCGTTTCGACTATGCGCGTCGCGCCCAGCTGACGCAGCGCGACATTGATCAGCTCGCCGGAAAATGTGGTTGTAAACATATTAGTCCCCTCCTGCTAAGATCAGTGAAAACGAACAAGAAGATAAACGGTAGAAATCGCGACCGACAGAACCATGGTCGGGAAACCGACCTTGAGATAGTGGCCGAAGGTGATCGGATGACCGTGCTTGGCCGAAATGCCGGACAGAACGACGTTCGCGGACGCGCCGATCAGCGTGCCGTTGCCGCCGAGGCACGCGCCGAGCGACAGCGCCCACCAGAGCGAGGTGACATCCATGCCGTCCGCCTGCATGGACAGGATCAGCGGGATCATGGTCGCAACGAACGGGATGTTGTCCAGAACGGACGAGAACACCGCGGAGCCCCAGAGAATGAGGATCATCAGCAGCGTGACGTTGCCGCCGGTCACGGAAACGAGCGCGTTGCCGAGCGCGCTGATCACGCCGCACTTGACCATGCCGCCGACGATGACGAACAGGCCGGTGAAGAACAGGATGGTCGACCATTCGACGCCCAGAACGATCTCCTCGATATCCTGACGGCCGATCAGCAGCATGATGGACGCCGCGGCGAGCGCGACGACGCAGGACTCAACGCCGAGCGAGGAGTGGCAGACAAAGCCGAGAACGATGAGCGCGATCATGACAAGGCTCTTTTTCATCAGCATTTCGTCCTGCACAGCGCGCTTTTCATCCAGCTCCATGACGGCTGCCATGCGCTCGGGCGCGACCACCATGCGTCGGCCGTATACCGCATAGAACAGCGCACAGATGACGATCATGATAAGGATGACCGCCGGTCCGGTCGTGACGACGAAATCCGCGAAGCTCAGACCAGCCTTGGAGCCGATCATGATGTTCGGAGGGTCGCCGATCAGCGTCGCCGTGCCGCCGATGTTCGAGGCTAAAATCTGCGTGAGCAGGAACGGCACCGGGTTGATGCCGAGAATGCCGGCGATCGAGATCGCCATCGGGCCGACGAGCAGAACGGTCGTTACGTTGTCGAGGAACGCGCTGAGCACCGCGGTCAGGATCATGAACAGCAGCATGATCTTCCACGGACTGCCCTTCGCGATCTTCGCGGACTTGATCGCCATATACTCGAACAGGCCGGAATTTCGCACGACCGCAACGAACAGCATCATGCCGACCAGTACGCCGATCGTGCCGAAGTCAATGTAGCTGATCGCCTCGTCGACGCTCAGAATGCGCAGACACAGCAGCAGCACAGCGCCGGAAACCGCCGCCGCCGTGCGATGCACCTTTTCTGTAATGAGCGCGATCATGACGACGAGAAACACCACGACAGAGATGATCTGCATGGAATTCATAAATAGTAGTCCCCTTTCCTTTGCGTGCCCGCTTTTCCTTTTTGCGGCACGCATTCCGTTTTTTTCATTCGGTCTACTATTATACGCCCCTGTGCGCCGCGATTTCAACGTCAAAACGCATGAATTTCGGTGTATTTTCGCGATTTCTTTGACATCTTGACAGATAAATATTTAACGTTATCTTAACGTGTCCGCGTCCCGCGGAGCATTGTGCACGAAGCCGCCTGATAAAAAGAACTGCCGCCGCACTTCCCCCTTCAGCCCCTCGCGCAGCAGCGCGCATAAAATAGAAACCGCCTTGCAGTTTCATAAAAAGTCAGGGCGTGCACCTAACTTTTTATCCCCTGAGAGGGAGAAAACTTCCGAACGGGAACTTTCGGACGTCCGTGTTCGGCCAGAGCCGAACACCCTTGTCGGAAAAGCGAAAGCTTTTCGACAGAATAAAAAAATCCCGTTCCAAAAGGAACGGGGTTTTCTTCACATCTCAGAATTAGCCCTGAGAAATTGCGCCTACCGGGCATGCGCCAGCGCAGGTACCACAATCTACACAAGCGTCTGCGTTGATCTCGTACTTGCCGTCGCCCTCAGCGATAGCGCCAACCGGGCACTCGCCCGCGCAAGAGCCGCACATAATGCAGCCGCCACCGATAACATATGCCATTGGTATTGCACCTCCAAATGTATTTTACAAATATATTGTACCACATGTTCTGAAAAAAGCAACAAAAACAGGTGGTTAGTCTTTGGTAACTTTTATCATGGTGCATAGTTTGCGTATATTTTCAAAAAATCATGAAATAAAGAGATTTCGTGAGAACAAATTAGAAAACACCATGTTTTTCTGTGATAGCTTTTTATTTTAGTCAGAAAAGGTCAGATTTTTCTCTTGTTTTTAGACGCTGAAAATTATACAATATAGTCAAAGGTCAGGGAAGGTCAGTAAAGGGCCGGAACCGACAGAAGGAAGTGAGCCAAATGAAAATGTCCGATGTGATAGCAGATTTCATCGGTGAGATGCTGTCGAACGGCGGCGGCGTCGCAGAGTTACAGCGCAAAAGCCTCGCAGACCGATTTTCCTGCGTACCGAGTCAGATCAATTATGTGATCGAAACGCGGTTCACACCGGAAAACGGCTATCTGGTGGAAAGCCAGCGAGGCGGCGGCGGCTTCATCCGCATCATCCGCCTGCTCGACGACAGACAGCGCACGCTGCTCGAGGCGGCGCGCGGCATCGGCGGCCGGCTGAGCCAGAATGATGCGGCGCGGCTGACACGCGCACTGGTTTCCGCCGATCTGCTCACCCAGCGCGAGGGACAGCTTCTCCTGTCCGCTTGCTCGGACGGCGCACTGGCGGAGGTCGAAAAGACCGACCGCGACCGCCTGCGAGCCGCGATCTATCGCTGCTCGATCATGGGTATCGCAACGATCTGAGAGGGACACAGTCCCCCTTAGATCCCCCTCTCGTTCGCACAGCGAACGAGGACACACCGCCACGGCGTGAGCAGTGATATTCAAATCCGGCAGAGCCGGACTTGAATGAAACTTTATTATATAGTATACAATCTCTCAGAGAGGAGTTTTGACTTATGAAATGCGAAAAATGCGGCAAGAATGAAGCAACCATGTATTATAAGGAAACCGTAAACGGCGTAACCCGTGAAATGCACCTGTGCCCGGAGTGTGCACAGAAAGAGAACCTCGGCGGCGCGTTCGAAAGCGCGTTTCAGTCGATGAACCACTTCTGGAGCGATCCGTTCCATTCGTTCCTCGGCGGCGGCTTCGGCAGTCTGTGGAACGATATGCTGGGCGAAGCGGCTCCGACCGCTACCCTGCTCGGCACCGAACGCAAGTGCCCGACCTGCGGCATGACCGAGAGCGAGCTGCGGCGCACCGGCCGCGTCGGCTGCCCGGACTGCTACTCCACGTTCGCGGACATCCTCAATCCGTATGTGCAGAAGGTCCACGGCGCGACGCGCCATGTCGGCACCGCTCCGGCAGCTCCCGAACAGCCGAAGACCGATCCGGTCGCTGACCTCAAGGCTCAGCTGAAGGCGGCTGTCGAAAGCGAAGATTACGAGCGCGCAGCAAGCCTGCGCGATGAAATCCGCAGAATGGAGGGCGAACAGAAATGAGCATGTTTACGATAAACGGCGGCTTCACCGGTCTGGCAGCATCCAGCCGTGTGCGCCTTGCACGAAATATAAAAGGTTATCCGTTCCGTCTGACCGAACAGCAGCACAGCGAGATCGCTGATAAGGTTTTCGCCGCGCTGAAGGAAAATCCGACCATCGGTCCGGAATTCGAAAAGAAGCAGATCATCCCCCGCTCGACCGAAGCGTCCCGTCTGGTCGAGGAACACCTCATCTCCCCCGAGCTGGCGCAGAACGGCGGCTGGCTGATCGTTTCCAGAGACAGCGGCGTGTCCATCATGATCGGCGAGGAGGATCACCTCCGCCTGCAGGTCATCGGCACCGGTCTGTGCCCGAAGGAATGCCTCGGCACGGCAAACCGCATCGCGTCCCTTATCGAAGCGGCGCTGCCGTTCGCCTATGACGAGCGCCTCGGCTATCTGACCGCCTGCCCGACCAACATCGGCACCGGCCTGCGCGCATCCATCATGCTGCATCTGCCCATGCTGACCGCGATCGGCCAGATGGACCGCATCATCGGCTATGCGGGCAGCCGCGGCTGCGCAGTGCGCGGCACCTACGGCGAAGGCTCGCAGGCGGTCGGCGGCTTCTATCAGGTCTCCAACCAGGTCACTCTCGGTGCGTCTGCCGCAGAGCTGACTGACAAACTGGTCGAGACCGCAACGACCATCATCGACGCCGAAAAGAAGGCGCGCGAACAGGTGCGCAGCCAGAATGAACCGGCGCTGCGCGACCGCATCTACCGCGCGGCAGGCACGATGAAGAGCGCTTACCTCATCGACACGAGCGAAGCCGTACAGTGCATTTCCGATGTGCTGATCGGCCTGCAAATGGGCTTCCTGTCCGGCATGGACGCGCAGAAGCTGTACACGCTCGAGGAGCATATCCGCCCGGCCATGCTGACCGGCGCGCCGCAGGACCGCGACAGGAAGCGCGCGGAAATGCTGCGTGAAGCCACAGCAGGCATCCGCTTTGCTTGATCTTGGCCGCCCGTAAGGGCGGACGGACGCACCTGCATCCCGTTTGCAGGCTCGCCGGTCCGCCCTCACGAGAGGGCTGGTTAATCAGTAATCCCATCTACTCTGAAAGGAGTGTTAATTTATGTTCTATCAGAATCGTTTTACCGAGCGTGCCCGTCAGGCACTGACTCTTGCACAGGAAGCGGCCGCATCGTTCGGCCACAGCTACATCGGCTCGGAGCATCTGCTGCTCGGCCTGCTGCGTGAAGGCGGCGGCCCGGCGGCCAAGGCGCTCGCTGCCGCAGGCGTGACCGACGAGGCACTTGTTAAGCAGATCGAAGAGCTGTCCGGCCGCGGCACGCCCGACGCTGCCGCCCCGCAGGGCATGACGCCGCGCACCAAGCGCATCGTCGAGCTGTCTGTACAGTCCGCGAACGAAATGGGCACCGGCTATGTCGGCACCGAACACCTGCTGCTCGGCATCCTGCGCGAAGGCCAGAACGTCGCGCTGACCGCACTGGCAAATCTGAAAATCACCCCGGAGATCCTTGTTCGCAAGCTGAACGAGGCGCTCGGCGGCGCACAGGACGGCGTTTCCGCCGAGACCGGCGCCTCCGCAGGCGGCGCTGACAGCAAGGATGCGCTCGCCCAGTTCGGCCGCGACCTGACCGCCGCAGCCAAGGAAGGCAAGCTCGATCCGGTCATCGGCCGCACGAAAGAAATCCAGCGCGTCATCCAGATCCTGTCCCGCCGCACCAAGAACAACCCGGCACTGATCGGTGATCCGGGCGTCGGCAAGACCGCCGTTGTCGAAGGTCTTGCTCAGAAGATCGTTTCCGGCGATGTCCCGGAGACGCTGAAGGGCAAGCGTATCATCTCGCTCGATCTGACCGGCATGATCGCAGGCACCAAGTACCGCGGCGAGTTCGAGGAGCGCATCAAGAAGGTCATCGAAGAGCTGACCGCCAAGAAGGACACCATCCTGTTCATCGATGAGATGCACATGCTGATGGGCGCAGGCGCGGCAGAGGGCGCGGCAGATGCTGCCAACATCCTCAAGCCGGCTCTGAGCCGCGGCGAGGTGCAGGTCATCGGCGCGACCACGCTCGATGAGTACCGCAAGAACATCGAGAAGGACGCTGCACTCGAGCGTCGTTTCCAGCCGGTACAGGTCGGCGAGCCGTCCGCTGAGGACGCCGTCGAGATTCTGAAGGGTCTGCGCGACAAGTACGAAGCGCATCACCGCATCAAGATTCCGGACGAAGCCATCGAAGCCGCTGTCAAGCTGTCCGTTCGCTACGTTACCGGCCGTTATCTGCCGGATAAGGCGATCGACGTCATCGACGAGGCCTGCTCCCGCGTCCGCCTGTCCACGCTGACCGCTCCCCCGGACCTCAAGCAGCTTGAGGACGAGATCGCAGCCGTTGCTGCGAAGAAGGAGGAGGCTGTCAAGGGTCAGGACTACGAGAATGCTGCCAAGCTGCGCGACGAAGAGAAATCCAAGCGCGAGGCTCTGGAGGCTCGCAAGAAGGAGTGGGCTGACCAGCAGACCAAGTCCCACGGTGCTGTCACCGAGGACGACATTGCAGCCGTTATCTCCGGCTGGACCGGCGTTCCGGTCGCTCAGCTGACCGAGGACGAGGGTCAGCGCCTGCTGCACCTCGAGGATACGCTGCACAAGCGCGTCATCGGCCAGAGCGAAGCCGTCACCGCGGTTTCCAAGGCCATCCGCCGCAGCCGTGTCGGCCTGCGTGACCCGAAGCGCCCGATCGGTTCGTTCCTGTTCCTCGGTCCTACCGGCGTCGGCAAGACCGAGCTGAGCAAGGCGCTGGCAGAAGCGATGTTCGGCGACGAGAACGCGCTGATCCGTATCGATATGTCCGAATACATGGAGAAGCACGCCGTTTCCCGTATGATCGGTTCGCCTCCGGGATATGTCGGCTACGATGAGGGCGGCCAGCTTTCCGAAAAGGTCCGCCGTCATCCGTACTCGGTCGTCCTGTTCGATGAGATCGAGAAGGCGCACCCGGATGTGTTCAACATCCTGCTGCAAATTCTTGAGGACGGCATCCTGACCGACGGTCAGGGCCGCCATGTGGATTTCAAGAACACCATCATCATCATGACCTCCAACATCGGCGCACAGAAGATCACCGGCGCCGGCCGCAAGTCGCTCGGCTTCGCAGACGGCAAGCCGGAGGACGCTGCTGAGCGCACCTTTGAGCAGATCAAGGAGGATGTCATGGGCGAGCTGAAGAACGCGGTTCGTCCGGAGTTCCTCAACCGTATCGACGACATCATCGTATTCAACCGTCTGAACGAGGACGAGATCGCCCAGATCGCGGACGGCATGCTGCGCAAGGTCGCTGAACGCATGAAGGACATGGAGATCAGCATGACCTGGACCGAGGCTGCAAAGAAGCACCTCGCAAAGGCCGGCTTCGATCCGCTTTACGGTGCGCGTCCGCTGCGCCGCGCCGTCACCAGCGAGGTCGAGGATCTTGTCGCTGAGGAGTCCCTCGAGGGCAGGATCAGCAAGGGCAGCGAGGTCGTACTCGATGTCGAGAACGACAAGCTCGTGCTCAAGACCAAGGACGCTGAGACCAAGGCTGAATAAGCCTCGAGACAGCAGTTCTCCATCTTAACGAAAAAACCAGGGCGTATGTCCCTGGTTTTTTTCATTTGCACAGCAAACGCTGTTCATGCGCTAGCAAAAAAAAGACCTCCCATATCGGGAGGTCTTTTCAGCTTTCAGTTCAGCAGATTAAGCCTTGCCGTTGCAGCCCAGAACGTTGATCAGCTTGTGGGTGACCATGTCCTTGACAGCCTGACGAGCCGGCTTCAGGTACTGACGCGGATCGAAGTGATCCGGATGCTCGTCGAAGTGCTCGCGGATAGAAGCGGTGATAGCCAGACGAATATCGGAGTCGATATTGATCTTGCAGACGGACAGCTGTGCAGCATGACGGAGCTCTTCCTCCGGAATGCCGATTGCATCCGGCATCTTGCCGCCGTGAGCGTTGATCTTGTCAACGAACTCGCGCGGAACAGAAGAGGAACCGTGCAGAACGATCGGGAAGCCCGGCAGACGCTTGGAAACTTCCTCGAGTACGTCGAAACGCAGCGGAGGCGGAACGAGGATGCCCTGCTCGTTGCGAGTGCACTGCTCCGGGGTGAACTTGTAAGCGCCGTGGGAGGTGCCGATTGCGATAGCCAGGGAGTCACAGCCGGTGCGGGTTACGAACTCCTCAACCTCTTCCGGATGGGTGTAGGAGGAATCCGCAGCGGATACCTTAACGTCATCCTCTACGCCAGCGAGGGTGCCGAGCTCAGCCTCAACAACAACGCCGTGTGCGTGTGCGTACTCTACGACCTTCTTGGTCTCCTCGACGTTCTCGTCGAACGGACGGGAAGAGCAGTCGATCATGACGGAGGTGAAGCCGCCGTCGATGCAGGACTTGCAGGTCTCGAAGTCCGGGCCGTGGTCCAGATGCAGAGCGATCGGAATATCCGGGCACTCGATAACAGCTGCCTCTACCATCTTTACGAGGTAGGTGTGGTTAGCGTAAGCGCGTGCGCCCTTGGATACCTGAAGAACGACAGGAGCGTGCTGCTCCTGGCAAGCCTCGGTGATACCCTGAACGATCTCCATGTTGTTCACGTTGAAAGCGCCGATAGCGTAGCCGCCGTCATAAGCCTTCTTGAACATCTCAGTAGTAGTAACTAAAGGCATGGGAAAACTTCCTTTCTGATAAAAGCTGAATCTTAAAAATTCTGCTTTTATTTTATCAGTTACCCCCGGTAAAATCAAGTGTATATCAAAAAAATCCTGTCTTTTTTTCCGCAGCTCTACATAAAATCGTGAAAACTGCCGAAAACTTCGGATAACGATTGATTTTTTTCACGTTATATGGTACTCTTTATACGTAAGAAAATGCAGCGAGATATCTCTGTGTTTTAATTTGTTAGGAGGTTTATCATTATGAGCGAACTGAAAGGCGCTTGCGTCATCGGTCAGTCGGGCGGCCCGACTTCCGTAATCAACTCTTCTGTTCTGGGTGCGCTGGAGGCGGCGCTGGACAACCCGTCCATCACCCGCGTATTCGGCATGGCACACGGCATCAAGGGTCTGCTGAACGACGATCTGTATGATATCGACAAGGAAGACCGCGACGAGCTGGCTCTTCTGCGCTACACCCCGTCCTCTGCTCTGGGCTCCTGCCGCTACAAGCTGGCTGATCCGGACGTAGACGATACCGATTACAAGCGTATTCTTGAGATCTTCAAGAAGTACAACATCCGCTACTTCTTCTACAACGGCGGCAACGACTCCATGGATACCTGCAACAAGGTCTCCAAGTATATGATGAAGTCCGGCTACGAGTGCCGCGTCATGGGCATTCCGAAGACCATCGACAACGACCTGTTCGGCACCGACCACTGCCCGGGCTTCGCTTCCGCAGCCAAGTACATCGCTACTTCCTGCATGGAGATCTATCAGGACGCTCGCGTATACGACACCGGCATGGTCTGCGTCGTAGAGATCATGGGCCGTCACGCTGGCTGGCTGGCTGGCGCTGCCGGTCTGGCTACCGCTATGGGCGCAGGTCCGGATCTGGTTTACCTGCCGGAGACCGACTTCGACATGAAGAAGTTCCTGGCTGACGTCAAGAAGATCTACGACGAGAAGGGCAACTGCCTCGTTGCTGTATCCGAGGGCATCCACTACGCTGACGGCTCCTTCGTATCCGAGGCTAAGACCTCTGCTACCGACGGCTTCGGCCATGCACAGCTCGGCGGTCTGGCTTCCATGCTGGCAGACACCGTAAAGAACGAGCTGGGCTGCAAGGTCCGCGGCATCGAGCTCAGCCTGCTCCAGCGCTGCGCTGCACACTGCGCTTCCAAGACCGACGTAGACGAGTCCTACATGTCCGGCAAGGCTGCTGTTGAGAACGCAGTTGCAGGCAAGACCGACTACATGCCGGGCTTCAAGTGCACCCGCGACGAGAACGGCTACAAGTGCGAGATCGAGCTTCTCCCGCTTTCTGAAGTTGCGAACACCGAGAAGAAGGTTCCGCGCGACTGGATCAACGAGGAAGGCAACGGCGTTACTCAGGCATTTATTGACTACGCTCTGCCGCTCATCGAGGGCGAGAACGTTGGCCCGAAGCAGTCCGGCCTGCCGCGCTTTGCCAAGCTGAAGAAGATCAAGGCTGAGGCTTAATCTTACAATCGCATAGCTCACACCATGCGGTGTGTGGTGGAACGGGTAGAGCCGCATGGCTCTGCCCGTTTGCCTTTTTTCAGGGGAGAATGTAGAAATGGAAAAGAAAAAAGATGTAAAACGTGCTTTCACGATCGCAGCGCTCGCGGCATGGCTCATTGTGAGCCTGATCGGTACTTATTTTTATATAGACTTCGGCGGCGCGCTCGGCGACAGCCGGATTTTCCTGTGGCTTTATGCACCGGTCATCCTGTTCGCGTCGCGCTTTGCGGCGAAACGCGAGGAGGCGGAATGGAACCGTCTGAGTCAGCTGATCGTCACCTTCGGCTGCGGCGGCCTCATCTATCTCATGCTCGCGCTGGGCTTTAATCCGCTCTGCGAGGTCTGGTTCTGGGTCATCGTTATCATGCTTGTATTTGGTTATGTTGTGAAAACCCTCGGTCTTGAGTCCATGCTCCATCCTCCGAAGGGCTGCAGCTCCGCTTACGTCGTGATCCTGCTGTACTGCTCGTACCTGATCTCGATCGTCGGCCTTTCGGTCGTGATGCACCCGCTGAGCGTCAGCCAGATCCGTGTCGTCGGCGAGGCGGAAGGCTATCAGTATATCGGATGGACGGACGGCAACCGTGATATATGTCCGCTCGGCACCTATCTCTTTGCCGACCAGGACGGCAATATGTACTATTATTATGATGCGGTTACCGGCAAGATCGCCGATCATCAGACCATCGGTCAGCTGCTCGACCAGTTTTACGAGCCAATGAAGTGAGAAAGGAAAGCGTTCCATGTTTGACATCGGTAAGGATCAGAGCTTTGCTTCGCGCGGCATCCCGCTCGGCATTCTCGAGGTAAATTATCCGGCGGAGGGCTGCGGCAGAGCCGCGCTCCATGCGCTCGTCGAGCGCGAGCTCGCGGCGCTCCGCGAGAGATACGCGGATTACGATCGCAAGGCCGTGTTCGGTGAAAACCCCTATTTCCGCTTTTTCCGCAAGTTCAAAAAAACCTATCCGGTCATGCAGCAGTTCGAGACCGTGATGTTCAAGGGCCGTCCCTTCCCGGAAGAGGACCCGGTGACGGCGGTGCCGTTCCTTCTCGAGCTTACGACGTTCGTCCTGTCCGGCACACACGACATCGACCGCATCGACGGCCCGCTGACCATCTTCACGCCGGACGCGAAGCTGCCGTTTGACGGCATGCGGGGCGACAGCACGCATACCTATCCGAACGATATCTGCGGCCGCGACGAAACGGGCATCATCTTCAGCATGATCGCAGGCGCGGACAGCCGCACCTGTGTCCATCCGGACAGCCGTCATGTGTTCTACCCGGTCTTCGGCACGCCCGATACCGCCCCGGCTGTCATCGAGGACGCGCTCGAAACGCTCGCCGGCTTCGTTCGCACCATCTGCCCCGGCGCAAAAATAGAAAGCGCCATGCTCTGATTTCAGAACAGCAAAAGACCACAGTCATGCACTGACTGTGGTCTTTCTATTGTCGATAAAAATTATTTTTATGCAAAACAGCTGTCGCGCGGCAGCGTGCATTCAGTTTCCCTACAGCTTACTTTCCGCAGCGTGCGAGGAGCTTTTCCCACTTCTCGTCTACATACTGCTGTGCAGCCTCGATGGTCCACTCGTTGCCCGGCTTGAAGCAGTGCTTGAAGCGGCCCTGGAGCTTCATGAACTCCTCGACCGGCAGCTTTTTCTTCGGCATGTAGTTCAGATGCCATTCGCCGTCGATGATCTCGTACAGCGGCCAGACGCAGGTCTCGACTGCCATTTTGCAGATCTCGGGGAGCATCTCGGTCGGATACTGCCAGCCGCGCGGACACGGAGACATGACGTTGACGAACGCTGGACCTTCGGTGTAGATCGCGCGGTGCGCTTTTTCGTGGAAGTCCTTGAAGTTGCCGAGAAAGGTGGTCTGGGCAACATACGGAATGTTGTGCGCCGCCATGATCTCGGTCAGATCCTTCTTGTTCTGCTTCTTGCCGACCGAGCAGGAGCCGGACGGCGTGGTGGTCGCGCTCGCAAAGCGCGGCGTCGAGGACGAGCGCTGAATGCCGGTGTTCATGTACGCCTCATTGTCGTAGCAGAAATATACCATGTCGTGACCGCGCTCCATCGCGCCGGAGAGCGACTGGAAGCCAATATCGTAGGTGCCGCCGTCGCCGCCGATGGCGAGGAACTTGTAGGTATCGTCGATCTTGCCGCGGCGCTTCATGACATTGTAAGCCGCCTCGACGCCGCCACAGGTCGCCGCTGCATTCTCGAAGGCAGAATGGATGTAGGAGTCCTCCCATGCGGTGAACGGATACAGGAAGGAGGAAACCTCGAGGCAGGAGGTCGCGTTGCAGATGACCGCCTTGTCGCCCTCATCGAGCGCGCGCATCATGCCGCGGCAGACCAGACCTGCGCCACAGCCTGCACACAGACGGTGGCCGCCGACGAAACGCTCCGGCTTGGAAAGTTCAACTTTATGATTATATGCCATTTCAGAACACCTCCGGTGCGCTGCTGCGCTGACCCATGTGGATATACTTCGGACCCTTGCCGCCGTTGTTCACGAGCAGGAACAGGTGGTCAAATACGCGCGCGATGTCGCCGGTCGCGACGTCGCGGCCGCCCAGACCGTAAACGATATTGACCATGACCGGGCGCTCCTCGAGCGCGTAGCACGCCGCGCAGGTCTCTGCATAGACCGGGCCGCCGCACGCGGAAAAGCCCTCGCTCTTGTCCATGACGGCGACTGCCTTGACATGACTGAGCGCCGCTGCAAGCTCCTCGCCCGGGAACGGACGGAACACGCGCAGCTTGATGAGACCGACCTTGCGGCCGGCTGCGCGCAGCTGGTCGATGCACGCCTTGGCGGTGCCTGCGGTCGAGCCGATGAGCACGATCGCGACCTCCGCGTCCTCCATGCGGTATTCTTCGAAGAAGCCGTACTTGCGGCCGAAGGTCTTTTCAAAATCCGCCGCAACGTCCAGAATAGCCTTCTTTGCGTTCTTCATCGCCTCGGCCTGCTGCACCTTGTGCTCCATGTAGTACGGAGAAACATCGTACGGGCCGACAGCGAGCGGCGTCTCGCGGCCGATGAGGGCATGCTCGGGGTTGTACTCGCCGACGAACTTCCTGACTGCCTCATCCTCCTCGAGCTCGATGTTCTCGACCGCGTGCGAGGTGATGAATCCGTCCTGACATACCATGATCGGCAGGCGGACATCCGGTGTCTCCGCGATGCGCATCGCCTGGAGATAGTTGTCATAGGCCTCCTGATTGTTCTCGGCGTAAAGCTGGATCCAGCCTGCGTCGCGCGCGCCCATGGAGTCGGAATGGTCGTTGTTGATGTTGATCGGGCCGGTCAGCGCGCGGTTTACGCACGCGAGCGTGATCGGCAGGCGGGAGGACGACGCAACGTACAGAAGCTCATACATGAACGCGAGACCGCACGAGGAAGTAGCCGTTACCGCGCGGCAGCCTGCCGCCTCCGCACCGATGCAGGTGGACATGGAGGAATGCTCGGACTCGACGGTGACGTACTCGGTGTCTACCTGGCCGTTTGCGACATACTGCGCAAAATACTGCGGAATTTCGGTAGAGGGAGTGATCGGGAAAGCCGCAAATACGTCCGGGTTGATCTGACGCATTGCGTAGGCAACTGCTTCGTTGCCCGAAATACGCTCACGAATGCTCATCACTTTTCCTCCTTTACAAAGTCGATCGCGCCGAAGGGGCACACCTTCCAGCAGATGCCGCAGCCCTTGCAGTGATCGAAGTCAAATTCGCCGCGCCTGCCGTCCGTTACCGGGATGGAGGCGTCCGGGCAGAACGGCGCGCACAGCAGACACTGCTTGCACTTCTGCGGGTCCCAGACCGGGATGTTCGCGCGCCACTCGCCGGTGATGGTCATGCGGGCGGTGCCGCCCTCGTAGATCTCGCCGCCCGGGGTAAGTTCCTGCCACGGCGACTGTTCATTGATATCCTTTGCACACTTAGCCATTATCCGCGCACCTCCTTGAGCGACTGGGTCAGACATTCCATATTACCTGCGATGACCTGCGGCTTGGTCGCGAACTTATGCTTGAACGAGGTCTCCATGTCGGAAACAAAGCGCCACGGGTCGAGCACGCCGCTGACCTTGACGATCGCGGCGAGCATCGGGGTGTTCGGGAAGTATTTGCCGAGCGTGCGCTCGGAGATCGCACGGGCGTCAAGGGTGTATACCCTGCCCTCGTAGCCGCGCAGCAGCGGACGAACCTCGTCCGGGGACTTATGGGTATTGATGACGATCGCACCCTCCGGGTTCAGGCCATGCGTGACGTCTACCGACTGGAGCAGCGTCTCGTCGACGACAACGACGTAATCCGGATTGTAAATGTTCGAATGAATGGTGCATCTCTCGTCAGAAATGCGGTTGTAGGCGGTGATCGGTGCGCCCATGCGCTCCGGACCGTACTCCGGAAAGCCCTGCACATATTTGCCCGACGCGAACGCCGCGTCCGCGAGCAGCAGGCAGGCGGTCTTTGCGCCCTGACCGCCGCGGCCGTGCCAGCGGATCTCGACCATGTTCTTCATGCTGTTTCCTCCTGTATCCTTCTTGTGCTTTTTGCCGAAAAGGCAAAAAAACGAGCCTTCATCCCCGTAAAGGGACGAAAGCTCGATCATCAGCCATTCGTTTGACCACCCGTTACTGCGTACCGACATACGCGGCTTTTATAACGGCAAAGCTGCCGTCAGCACCTACTGTTTCCCGGCGGGAAGGGTTCGGGCTGCAACTCCGGAGTGATATTCGGTCCCGTCCTACTTGCACCGGGCTTTCACCATACCCCGGCTCGCTTCGCGTTCGGTCATCGGAACGTACTGTCTCCATCATCATCTTTCATGGATGAAATTGTGCGCAGAACGCGGTTTTCGGCATTTTTCGCCGTCCTGTGTCCCACTGTCACTTATTATAGGGAAATGTCTGTCCGCTGTCAATCGTCATTTCGCACAAAAACAGATGTTTTTGTGCGACGGACACTATCAAACTCCGCCACGCCCCGTGATGAGCCACGGCGCAGGCTCGGCTTCAAAATTATGCTTGGCGTTCATTCTGGAAACCGTGATCTGAATGACCTCGGTCTCGCCGATGCCGAGCTTCGCGAACAGGTCGGGCAGCGCAGCGGCGCAGCGGAAGTCGAGCGTGTAGATCACGAACTCCATATGCGGATTGAGGCGCAGCAGGCAGGCGATCTCCTGCTCCATGCTCGCGCTCGCGACAAGCATGGCGAGCGAGGGAACCGGCAGCTCCTTCATGCTCTCATCGTCCACATGGTCGATGATCGCGATGTTGTTCAGGCCGAACTGCTCGATATTCTCCTCCATCGTGCGGCGGTCGTTTCCGTTGTACTCGACCGCGATGACCGTTCCCTCGCCCGCGATGAGCGCGGCCTCGACCGCGATGGACTCGCCCGAAATGATGCAGACCGTGTCGTCGGACGCCATGTGCATCTTGTTGAGGATGACCGCGCGGATCTCGCTGCCGACATAGCGGATGGAGCCGCGCGAGAAGCTCGTGTTGTGCATGCCGATCTTATAGGTCGAGCGCGCGTTCGGATTGAGCACGAGCATGGCCGCAGAGGCGTTGATGCCGCGGTCGATCATGTTCTTGAGCTTGCTGTGCTCGATCGGGCCGGACGGCTCGGAGCCGGTGTTGTACCAGACATCGCACTCGCCCAGACCGGCGCTCCACATGCGGTAAAAGATGTCTGCGTGACCTGCCTCGGTGAACACGAGAACCGCGTCGTTCGACTCGACCGTCGGGATCAGGTTTTTATTTTTGCGCGTAATATCGAGGATCTTCACCTTTTCGAGATCGATCTGCGTATTATCCGAATAATATTGCAGCCAGGCAAGAATCTGCGAATTGCCGAACATGCGGTTTGTCATATTGGTCACTCCTTTGTGTATCATGCACAAGCCGGAACTTCTTTTTTTCAGCTTTTTATCATTATAGCACAGGAAAGAACCGCTTGTAAAGACAAGAAAAGAGGGCGCAGTTTCCTGTGCCCTCCGATAGCGAAAGTTTATACCGCGCCGTTCCGCGCGAAAGCGCGCATAAAATAGAATTTGCGAAGCAAATTCATAAGCCCGTAGGCCTCTATCCTCAAAAACATTTCATGAGAGCAACCGGGGGCGTGTACCTCGGTTTTTATACTCTGAGAGAGAGAAAAGTTTCTGCATAGGAACTTTTCTCCGTCCGTGTTCTGCGGCGCCCCGCGCTGTCAGAACACAGCTTGTCGGCGAAACCGTGGTTTCGCGACAGCTTAGCTCGTCTGCATGCCCGAAACGAACACGCCGAGGACGTCGATGCCCTCCCACGTGGTCTCGTACAGCTTGACCGACAGGAGATAGCCTGCTGACGAGGTGAACGAGCTTTCATTGAACTGATAGAACGTGTTTTCGCCGAGCGCCGCATAGTAGCGCAGCAGCTGACGGTCGAGGTCGGGAAGCTCGCTCAGCGCGTAGTAGAAGCAGGTCGTGCCGCGGTCGCGTGAGGTCGCAAGCAGCGACGCACCGCTGACCGCGCCGAAATCCGGCACCGGATACAGATTATCGTAGCATCTGCTGCTGTCCGGCTTGTGCGTGCGCGAATACTCCGCCGGGGTAACTGCCGTGCTGCCCTGAAGCCTGTCGAGGACGGAGAGCGGCACCGAGAACGAGCTGCTGCCGCCGGTGCGGCTGCTGACCGTGACTGCGACAGCTCGGCCCTGCCCGTCGATGAGCGCGCCGCCCGAATTGCCGCTGACGACCGAGGCAGTCGTCTCGATCATCGGGACCAGATAGTCCCCGTTCGAATCGTCGAGCACCTTGCCCGCCGTCACCTTTTCCGCGCCGCCGCCCGGATAGCCGAGCGCGTACACGATGTCGCCCGTGGACGGGCTGTCCGCAGTCTCCAGATACGGCAGGCCGACGCCGACGACGCGGATATGCGCGATGTCGGAGTCTGCATCGAGCGCGTAGATGCTGACCTCGCGCTTGCTGCCGTCCGCCATTTCCGCGACGAGACGCGCCACGCCGTTGACCAGATGGCCGCAGGTGACGGCGTCGCCGTTTGCGGAGAGCACCACGCCGCTGCCCATGCCGAGCAGGTTGCCGCGCGCGTCATAGCTCGTCAGTTTGAACACCGCCGGGCCGCATTTCTCGAGGATTTCATCCGCCGAAAGCACATTTTCCGGCTGCTCGCCCGTGCTGATCTCGACCTTCTGCCGCAGGCTCGGCACCGCCATACGCGTCAGGATGGCGGCCGCTTCGCTGCGGCGGATGGTATCGTCCGGTTTGAACCGGCCGCCGTTCGAGCCGGTCAGCACACCGGCACGGTAGAGCTGATAGATCGCGTCCGCGTCCTCTGCCGAAGCGGGAACATCCGGGATCGCGCCGTCCGCGATGCTGTTGATCGGCTGGAGTGCGCCGCGCGGGAGCGCCCCGGCCAGCACGGCCGCAAATTCACGGCGGCTCGCGGGCGCGTTATAATCTGCAAACGTCCGGGTCAGGATGCCGTTGCGGCGCGCGTAGTCGACATAGGGCTGATACCACGGTGATGCGGCGGAAAAGTCCGCCGTACCGCTGCTGTACAGGCTGTTGAGGCAGGCGGCGAGCTTGACCGCCTGCGCGATGGTCAGATCGTCGTCCGGGTGAAATTTTCCGTCGTTGTAGCCGTTGATGAGGTCATACTCATAGGATGCGCGGACGTTCTCATAAAACCAGTCGGACGAGGAAACGTCGGAAAACCGCCCGTCGGTATAGGTGGTCTTGGGTGTGAAATTTTCGTAGCCCGCGAAGGCGGTCGGGAGCGCGCCGCACAGCAGCGCCGCCGACAAAAGCAGGCTGAGCAGTCTTTTTTTCACAGGAACATTGCCTCCAAAGAAATGCTTTTCGCCTTTCGGCGCACAGGGGTTACGCCTCGTATGCTGCGACGATCTCGCCGATGTACATGGTGTGATAATCGCGGTCGCCGTACCACCTTTCGACGTTCTCTGCGGTCATGTCGTCCGGGCCGATAAAGGTTTTGCACGCCTTGCGGCAGATGAGGACCAGCTTTGCCTCCTCGAAGGTCGGCTGACCCTCGACCATGACCGGCGTCAGGCCGCTCTCGTGCATCTTATCCATGTCGCGGCCGGACTTCGAGCCGAGAAGGTTGAGCGCGTCGCGGCAGCCGTCCTTCAGAACGGTCAGCGTGAAAAACTCGGAATCGTCGACAAAGGTCTTGGTGTAGCGGGACTGGCGGATATAGCAGGTCGCGCTCGGCTTGCCCCACATCACGCCGACGCCGCCCCAGCTTGCGGTCATCGTGTTCCACTTTTCCGCCGTGCCGGCGGAAATCAGCATCCAGTCCTTGCCGATCAGCTCGAACGGGTTGAAGGACTGCTCTGCGATATTGATCTTCTTCATGATAAAACCCTCCATAGATAAACTGTTGCGGTTTATTTGTCTGTTTTATTCGATCGGCATATTCCGCCGCAGCTTCATCTCCTGCCATTCCTCGCGCGAAATGAGTATCTGGCGCGGCTTGGAACCCTCGAACGGGCCGATGATGCCGCGTTCCTCGATCTGGTCGATGATGCGCGCGGCGCGCGAATAGCCGAGCTTTAAGCGGCGCTGGAGCATGGACGTAGACGCCTGGCGGCTTTCCATGATGACGTCGATCGCCTCTTCGATCATCTCGTCCTCATCCTCGCCCGGGTCGCCGGCCGAGCCGCCGCTCTTGCTGTCGGCCTGCTCCGCCTGACGCTCGATATGCTCAAGGATCTCCTCGCTGTACTCGGCGGTACTGGTCTCCTTGATCTTCTCGATGACGCTTTCGATCTCCTCATTCGAGATGAAGCAGCCCTGCACGCGCAGCGGCTTGCCCTCGCCGAGCGGCGCGTAGAGCATATCGCCCTTGCCGATCAGCTTTTCTGCGCCGGTGGTATCCAGAATGATGCGCGACTCGATCTGGCTCGCGACCGCGAACGCGATGCGCGAGGGGATGTTCGCCTTCATGATGCCGGTGATGACGTCCGAGGACGGACGCTGCGTTGCAACGACCAGGTGCATGCCTGCGGCACGCGCCTTCTGCGCGATGCGGCAGATCGAGTTCTCGACTTCCTTCGCCGCGACCATCATCAGATCGGCAAGCTCGTCGATGACGATGACGATCTGCGGCAGCACCTGATACTGCTCGGCAGTCACGGTCTCACCCTCTGCGGCGGCCGCCTCCGCCTTCGCCTTTTCGGCGCGCATAAGGTCGTTATAGCCGACCAGATTGCGCACCTGATGATCTGCGAACAGCTTGTAGCGGCGTTCCATCTCGCCGACCGCCCAGTTGAGCGCACCGGCCGCCTTCTTCGGGTCGGTTACGACCGGAATGAGCAGATGCGGAATGCCGTTGTAGTTGCCCAGCTCGACCATCTTCGGGTCTACCATGATGAGGCGGACCTCCTCCGGGGTCGATTTATAGAGCAGCGAGATCAGCATGGAGTTGATGCAGACCGATTTACCGGAACCGGTCGTACCGGCGATCAGCATATGCGGCATCTTGGCGATGTCGCCGATGACCGGCCTGCCCGTGATGTCCTTGCCTACGGCGAAGGACAGGCGGCTCTTTGCGTTCGCGAAGGCGTTCGAGCCGATGCATTCGCGGATAAAGACCGTGTTGACCGTCTTGTTCGGCACCTCGATGCCGACGGCGGATTTATCCGGGATGGGCGCGATGCGCACGTTCGCCGCGCCGAGCGCGAGCGCAATATCATCGGCAAGCGCAGAAACGCGCGAGATCTTGATGCCGCGCGGAATAGTCAGCTCAAAACGGGTGACGGACGGGCCGCGCACGATGCCGATGATCTGCGCGTCGATATTGAAGGACTCGAGCGTATCGAGCAGACAGGCAGAGCTCTCGCGCAGCTCGCTCTCCGCACCGGCCATCGAGGCGTGCTTTCCCTGCGTCAGCAGGTCGATCGGCGGATAGGCGTAGACCGGCGCGGGGGCCTTCTGACTCTCGTCCATCGCGTCGTTCATCGCCGCCTGCTCATCCTCCGAGATGCTCTCGGTCTTTTTCGGCTTCGCGGCCGGCTTTGCAGGCGCCGCCTCGGCTTCGGGTTCATCCTCCGGCTCGTCGGCGCGGTTGGCCACGAGCTCCATGATGCTGTCCGGCTGTTCTTCCCGCTTCTCCTCGCGCGGCTTTTTCAGTCCCCGCAGATATTCATCCGGCGCGAGCGGCTTGCCCTCCTCATGAGCCGGATAGACAGGCGGTATCGCGCCGCCGGGCTTATCCTCGCCGGGCGGATTGCTGTCGATCGGGATGTCAAAGTCAGAGGCCTGGCGGCGTGCGCGGCGCTCCTCGCGCTTCTGCGCGTGCGCAGCGTTGATCTCGCGCGCGACCTCGTGCACGTTCGGCAGCTGCACCGGCTCTTCATAGCGTGCGCGCTCCTCTTCGTCCTCGTATTCGTACTCGGGCGGACGGAACATGTCGATGAGCATCATCGGGGTGATGCGGCAGGCGACCATGATCGCGGCGAACGTGAGCAGCAGCAGCACGATCAGTGCGCCTGCGCTCGACAGCGCCCATTCGAGCACGATGTACAGCATGCCCGAAAGCAGGCCGCCCGAATGGCTTTCCATGCCGGTTTCCAGCAGATTCCGTATGGTTTTCATCGAAAAATCGTACTCGTTCGCGCAGGTGATGGCATGGACGATGCCGCCGAACAGGACGGGCAGCAGGCCGATGCACGCGCCGCGCAGGCGAACCGGTCCCTTCGGACGCAGGAACAGCAGCGCGCTCAGCGCAAACAGCGCAAACGGCAGAAGCAGGCCGCCGCGGCCGATGAAGCCGCCGATGAAGCGGTGCAGCCAGCGCAGCAGCGCGCCGTCGATAGGCAGCAGCGCGAGAAGGGTCAGAACGCCCAATCCCGCCCAGATCGCACCCCATGCCGCGCGGCTCAGTCCGGCGCTCTCCTGCACTTCGGGTGCCGGTTCCGCCTTTTTCCGCGTGCGCGGTGCGCTTGTTTCCGATTTTGGTTTTGTGGTTTTTCTTGCAGCCAAAATATAGACTCTCCTATTTCAAAGCAATTTGAGACAGGTTAATTATATCATAAATACGTGTCAAATTCCACTGTTTTCAGCCTGTTCGTCACACGCTTTATTATGCGCGAGGATGCGGTCGATCGCGTGCGCGACGCCGTCCTCCGCGTTCGTGTCGGTCTCCCAGCGGCACAGCGCCTTGACCTCGCTCGATGCGTTGCCCATGGCGATGGGGAGCGCGACCGCGCGCAGCATTTCGAAATCGTTTTCGCTGTCTCCGATGGCGGCGGCGTGGTCGAGATCGGTGCCGATGTCGCGGCACAGCATGCCGAGCGCCGTTCCCTTGTCGGCGGCCGGGGTGATGACCTCCAGATTGTCCGCCGCCGAGCTCATTACGCGGATGCCCGGGATCTGCTCCAGAATGGCGCGCGTGCGCAGCAGAGTTACCGGGTCCTGACTGCGCACGAAGATCTTATCGACCGAGAGATGATGGTCAGCGATATACTCAGCGACCGACGGGACCACCTTTTTCGAGGTCAGATAGCCCTCGTTGGTCTTGTAGCTGCCGAAGCCGAGGTCGTCGTAGGGCGTGATGAGCAGCGTCTCACCGACGTAGATCATGGCGATCATGCCGATGCGCTCGACCGCCGCCGCCGCGCGGACCGCCGCTTCCCACGGCATGGACATGCGCATCGTGCAGCCCTCGCCCGAAATGCTCGAAAGCGTCGCGCCGCCCGACGTGACCATCAGATCGTCTGCGTCCAGATCGACCGCAAAATCACGCGCCTCGCCGCAGATGCGGCCGGTCGAAACAGCAACATATACCCCGGCCTCTCGCGCGCGGCGTACGGCGTCAGTCGTGGTCTCCGCGACCTTGTTCTGCGGCGTGAGCGCCGTGCCGTCGAGATCGAGCGCGATCAGTTTGATTTTATTCATATGCCTTTCCCCTTTTTCTGTATGCGGCGCGTTCTGCCTGCCGGACAGACGGCCGCCTCAGCCGGGCATGTGTGTGCGGCCCGACGATATTTTTCCATACTATATCAGAATACCGCAGCGGTCAATAAATTGCAAGAGCTGCGGCGCAAGAAACCGGCGTCTCTGTAAAAAATGGTCAATCTTTTGACCTCGACCTAAAAATCGAACATTTGTTCTTGACAAATCCGCGCTCCGCTCCTATTCTATGACTCACAGGAAGACGCCGGAACGGCAGACCGGCTTCTCCCGAATTCATTTTCTTCTGGAGGTGGTTGATATTGTGCAGAAAAAAAGCGATCCGGACGAACTGATCCGGATGCTGTACGAGATCGCGGACGACTCGGAGGCTCCGGCGAACAGCCGTCTGAGCGCGATCAAGGAAATCCTCGACCGGACGGTCGGAAAGGGCGTGATGCTCGGCGAGGAGCAGGACAAGGCGCCGATCGAGATCGTATTCCGCGTGGTGGACGAGGCTGCGAATTCCGCGTGACGCCGAGACAGGCCGCATTCATGCGGTCGGAGGCGTTTGAAACGCTGTTCGGCGGCGCGGCAGGCGGCGGCAAGAGCCATGGTCAGCTGCTCGATGCGCTGCGTTTCGCGGTCGTTTATCCCGGCTCGCGGCAGCTCATGCTGCGCCGCACCATGCCTGAGCTCGAGCGCTCGCTCGTTCCGGCGGCCATGCGGCTCTATCCGCAGAGCGTCGCGAGCTACAAGGTCAGCGAGCACCGCTGGGATTTCATCAACGGCTCGACGCTTGAGTTCGGCTACTGCGACGCGGAAAGCGACGTGACCAAATACCAGAGCGCCGAGTACGATGTGATCCGGTTCGACGAGCTGACGCATTTCACCGAAAGCCAGTTCACCTATCTCATCTCGCGCATCCGCGGCGCAAATCCGTATCCCAAGCAGGTCAAATCGACCACAAATCCCGGCGGCATCGGCCATCAGTGGGTCAAGAGCCGCTACATCGATCCGATGCCGCCCGACGAGGTGCATGCGTTCGACGGCGAAACGCGGCTTTTCCTCCCGGCGCGGCTCGCGGACAATCCGTTTCTGTGCAGGGCCGATGCCGGGTACGAAAAGCGGCTGCGTCTGCTCTCCGTGCACGACAGGCGCGCGCTGCTCGACGGCGTGTGGGAGCTGGATGAGGGACGGTATTTCTCCGAGTTCTCCCCCGCCCTGCATATCGTGCCGCCGCACGAGATCCCGCGCGAATGGCGGCGCTATCTGACGATCGACTACGGTCTGGATATGCTTGCGGCGCTGTGGATCGCACAGAGTCCGGACGGGCGCAGCGTGGTATACAGAGAGTTATATGAACCGGGTTTGATTATCTCTGAAGCCGCCGCGCGCATTCTCTCCTGCGAGGCGTCCGGAGAACAGATCGATGTTCGGCTCGCGCCGCCCGACCTGTGGAACCGGCGGCAGGAGACCGGCAGGAGCGCGGTCGAGCTGTTCGCAGACTGCGGCCTCAGCTTCGAGAAGTCGAGCAACGAGCGCGTAGCCGGCTGGCTTGCGCTGCATGAGCTGCTCGCGCCGCGGCGCGACATGGACGGCGAGCCCCGGCCCCGGCTCACGATCTTCAATACCTGCCGCAATCTCATCCGCACGCTGCCGGCTTTGCAGCACGACAGGCGCAATCCGTCCGACACGGCGAACACGCCGCACGAGCTGACGCATGCACCCGATGCACTGCGCGGCTACGCGGCGACCGTTTTCGAGCCGCCTGCCCCGAGCGTCCCGACAGCGTATGACTGCGAGGTAGGAGAGTTCCTGCGCTTTTGACAAGGAGGTTTTTCATGGAAGTTTTATGCTATGCGCTCGCGTCAGCCCTTCTCGTGCTGACCGGCGCGGTGGTGTCGGGCGGTCTTTCGCTGCCGCGGCGCCTGCCGCGCGAAAACACGGCGGAAGCCGCGCCCGATGACGCGCTCAGCCGCGATATTGCGGCGCTGATGGCCTACGGCCGGGAGGAGGAGGAAGAAAATGCAGTTTGACCGTTCCCCTGCGGAGGTCTGGCGCAGATATGAGCGCGATCGCGATTACAAGCGCTCCATCGGTCTGTACGACCGTGTGCGCCGCAACGAGGCCTTCTATCTCGGCAGGCAGTGGGAGGGGCTGCGCGTACAGTCGCTCGATCCGCTGATCTTCAATGTGCTGCGCCGCTGCGTCAATCTGTTCGTGGCGATGCTCGTGTCGGATGATGTGGCCGTGCGCGTCACGCCGTTCGAGATGAACGGCGAGGGCCGCCGTACCGCCCATGTGCTCGAGCGCGCCTTCGCCTCCGCCATCGAGCGCTCGGGCGTCAAGGCGCTCGGCCGGCCGCTGCTCAAGAACGCCTGCGTAGACGGAGACGCCTGCTTCTACGTTCATTTTGATCCGGCGCTCGAGACCGGTCAGGCCGTCAAGGGCGATATTGCCGTCGATCTCATCGACTCGACCAACATCTGCTTCGGCAACCCGGCCTGCGACGAGGTGCAGCGCCAGCCGTACATCATCATCGCCATGCGGCGCGATATAGATGAGGTACGGCGCGAGGCGAGGGAAAACGGCATCTCCGAGGATGAGATCAGCGCCATCCGCGCCGATGATGCGGGCGAATACCATCGCTGGCGCGTGAACGGCGGCGAGGAGCGCGTGACCGTGCTGCTGCATATGCGCCGGGTCGAGGGCGGCATCGCGTTCTGCAAGACCGTGCGGAACGCGACCGTGATGCGTGAAAAGGTGCTCCCCTATCGTCTGTATCCGGTGACGCACCTGTGCTGGAACCGCGTGCGCGGCTCGTGCCACGGCGAAAGTCCGCTGACCGAGGCCATTCCGAACCAGATCGCCATCAACAAGCTGTATTCCATGTACGTGCAGTGCATCAAGCAGGTGGCGTTCCCGAAGATCGTCTACGATATGACCCGTTTCCCGAACGGCTGGTCGAACGACGTCGGCAAGGCCATCGCCATGCGCGGCAACCCGAACGAGGCCATCGCGGCGGCATTCCGCGCGCCCGACATCTCCGCGCAGGTATTGCAGCTGCTCCGGCAGATGATGACCGACACGATGGAGCTGATGGGCGCGAGCGAGGCCTCGCTCGGCACGGTGCGCCCGGACAACACCTCCGCGATCATCGCAGTGCAGAGTGCGACCGCCGCGCCGCTCGAGCTGACAAAAATGGAGTTCTACCGCTTCACCGAGGACTGGGCGCGCATTTTTCTCGACATGATGGGCGTGCACTACGGCGTGCGCACGCTCGTGCTGCCCGATGAGGACGGCGGCGAGCCGGACAGGCAGAGCTTTGACTTCTCGACCCTCGCCGGACAGGATATGCGCCTTCAGGTGGATGTCGGCGCGGCAAGCTACTGGTCCGAGATCATGCAGACCACGACCAGCGACCATCTGCTCGAAAGCGGCGTCATCTCCGACCCGCTCGTTTATCTCGAGAACGTGCCCGATTATCAGGTACGCGGCAAACACGACCTGCTGCACGCGCTCCGCATGCAGCGACAGACCCAGAAGGAGGAAACAGCAAATGCAGGAACCGAACAACCGTAACCCGGAAAACACCATGCCGCTCGACCCGTTCGCGGCGGCGAAAGCGCCGGTGCAGTCCGCCGAGACGACCTATCCGGTCGAGGCGGACGGCGAGATCCATGAGCTGACGCTCGACGAGCTGATCGAGGCGGCGGCGCAGGGTCTTTCCAGACACAACGCCTATGTGCGCCGCAACCGCGCGGCGAACGCCCTGCCGAACGGCCAGATCTATGCGGCCTTTGTCGAGGAATACCCGGATGTACGCCCCGAGGACATTCCGCAGCAGGTCTGGGAATGGGCGCAGCAGGAGGGCTCGCTCGTCTCCGCCTACCGCAAGTGGGAGATCGCGGAGCTGCGCGACGAGCTCGCCGCACTCGAGATGAACCGCCGCAACCGCCGCGCTGCGGTCGGCACCGCGCAGACCGACGGCGAACCGGCCGGCATCGACCCGGTAACGCTCGCCCTGCTCGGCAGATAACACGCCGCTGAACATCCACCACCGATTCATAAAAGGAGACTTTATCTATGGCAATCAATCTTGCAAGCAAGTATTCCGACCAGATCGCAGAGGTTTTCACCCGCTCGTCCTTCATCAAGGGCAAGACCGCCGAGACGTTCGACCTGACCGGCGTCAAGACGCTCAAGGTCTACACCCCGATCACCGTCGAGGAGGTCGATTATGACCGCGACGGCGGCCTCGGCCGCTACGGCGCCGTCACCGAGATGCAGGACGTCGTGCAGGAGCTGACCATGACGCAGGACAAGGCGTTTACCCTCACCATCGACAAGGGCAACAACCTCGACCAGAACCTCGTCAAGAACGCCGCTGACATGCTGCGCCTCCAGCTGAGCGAGAAGTCCACCCCGTCCGCCGACAAGTACGCCTTCAAGCGCTTCGTGACCATGGCAGGCACGATTGCGGAGAGCGAAAAGCCGACCCGCGCCGACATCATCAGCAAGATCGCGGACGCCTCTCAGGCGCTCGATGATGCGCTCGTCCCGGACGACAACCGCTATCTGTACCTGACCAGCGAGATGTACAAGCTCGTGTGCACCTCGGACGAGTTCTCCGGCGTGGATGTGCTCGCGCGTCAGTCGATCGCCAAGGGCGTATGCGGCGAGGTATTCGGCATGAACGTCGTGCGCGTGCCGAAGAGCTACCTGCCGGAGGGCGTCTACTTCCTCGTCGCGCACAAGGACGCGGTGCTCATGCCGTACAAGATCGCGGACGCAAAGGTGCATGAGGACCCGGTCGGCGTATCCGGCGCACTCATCGAGGGCCGCCACTACTATGACGCCTATGTTCTCGGCGCGAAGTGCGGCGGCGTGTACGCGCTCGTCGCGGCCGGCATGGTCTCTGCCGCGCCGACTGTCTCCGGCGGCAGGATCACCGGCTCGGGCAGCATCCGCTACACGCTCGACGGCTCGGACCCGCGCTACTCCGACTCCGCGAAGGACTACGTTGCGGGTACTTCGCTGACCGCCGAGACCGGCTGCAAGATCCGTGCGATCATGACCGAGAGCGGCAAGTACCCGTCCGCTGTCGCGGAGGGCTGAGCCGGCTGTGAAAACGGAGAGCGGAACTTTTCCGCTCTCCGGAGACTGTCGAAAAACTGCGGAGAGCGGAGCTTTTCCGCTCTCCGCCCTTTTCCCAATCCTTGAAGGAGGTAATTTTTATGACCGGAACCGAATGCTGCCGTGCAGCGATGACGATTATGGGCGCGGGCGCGGACAGCAGCGAATACTACGCGCAGTTCGCCCTCGGCGCGTTAAATCAGCTGATCGCAAACAGCCTGCGCGAGATCAACGCAGAGCGCGTTCAGCAGGGCGAAAGTGCCTTTTCCGTGCCGCCGCGCATGGAGGCGCTCGAGGACGAGCTCCCGGCGCCCGAATGGCTCGCACGCGAGTGCCTGCCCTACGGTCTCGCGGCGCTGCTGTGCGCGGATGACGACAAGGCGAAGTTCAACTGGGCGGCGGATGAATACGCGGAGCGTCTGCTGCTGCACTGCCCGGCCCAGTTCACCGCCGTACAGGAGATGGTCTGATGCGCGGATACCGATTTCCCTCGATCGAGACCGAGCACCAGACTGTCATCAGCCGCTTCGGCGGCGCGGACTTCCGCTCCCATCCGACCAAGGTCTCGCTGACGCGCTCCCCCGACCTGCAGAATCTGGTGTGCGACCGGAACGACTTTCTCGTCAAGCGCACCGGCTGGCAGGTGCAGCAGCGCTATGACGCACCCGTCTACGGTATTTTCTCCGCTCCCGACGGTTCAGGCGCCTTCATCCACACCGGTGCAGACCTGTATTTCCGGGAGGAGAACGGGCAGCAGACCATGCTCTGCCGCGACATGAACGGCGCGTTCTCGCAGGCGTTTACCATGAACGGCGTGCTTTATCTGCTCGACGGGGCGCACTTCCGCGCAGTCCGCCGCGGCGAGGGCGGCGCATGGGAGGCTGTCCGCGTGCAGAGCATCGCCTATGTGCCGACGACCACCGTTTCCGCCCCTCCCGCGGGCGGCGGCGCGAGTCTCGAGGCGGTCAATCTGCTGACCGGGAAGCGCATCAATACCTTTGTCGGAGACGGAAAAAGCACGGAATTTCATCTGGATGCGCGAGAGCTTGACCGCGTGCCGCTCACCGCTGCGGTCGACGGCACTGAGGTGGCCATCGCGTCCGTCGATTACGATGCCGGTACGGTCGCGCTCGCCTCCGCCCCAGCTGACGGACAGGGACGCGACAACGTCAGCATTGCCTTCAGCAAGACCGTTCCGGGCGCGGCGGACACCATCAACAAATGCCGCATCGCCGGTCTTTACGGCGGCAAGAACGACACGCGCGTTTTCCTTGCGGGCAATCCTGACGAGCCGCACTGCGACTGGCAGAGCGGACTTTACGATCCCACCTATTTCCCCGATACCGGCTTTGCGCGCATGGGCACCGAGGCGAGCGCCATCGCGGGCTACCTCAAGCAGTACGAAAGCCAGATCATCGTCAAGACCGGCGGTGCACAGGAGGCGACGAGCTTCGCGCGCACCTTCGTCATGACCGAGGACGGCACATCCTACTTCACCCTGCGGCAGGGCGCACACGGCGAGGGCGCTGTCGCGCCGCGCACCTTCGCCATGCTGAACGATGTGCCGCTGTTCCTGTCCGCGCAGGGCGTGATGGGCGTTTACGGCACGGCGGTCGCGGAGCAGAACACCATCCGTTCGATCTCGGAATCCGTCCGCCCGCGCCTTGTACAGGAAAAGGCGATGGAAAACGCCTGTGCGGTGGTATTCGAGGGGCGCTACTACCTCGCGCTGGGCGGAAACGTCTACATCGCGGACGGCCATCTGAACGAGGAGGACGGCTATCCGGCGTGGTTCTTCTGGACGAATGTCCCGGCACAGTGCCTCGCGGTGCTCGGCGGCCGTCTGTGGTTCGGGACTAACGACGGCAGGCTGTGCCGCTTTTCGCTTCCCGAGGATGCAGACGCCTACACGGATGACGGCGAGGCGATCGACGCCTACTGGTGCACGCCGACGCTCTCGCTCTCCGACTGGACGCGGTACAAGACAATCCGCGACATCATCCCGACACTCATGCCGTACACGCGCTCGAGCGCAGCGCTCTGCTTTACGGATGAGGGCGGCGAAACCTTCCGCATTTCGCGAAATCTCGACCTTTTCGCCTTTCGCGGCTGGGATTTCGCGCGGCTGTCCTTCCGCTGCATGCCGGGCGCGGTCAGCTGGCGCAGCCGACGACGCCGTCATCACCGGCCGCTGTTCACCCTGCGCATCGGCAACGACCGCGCGGGCGAGCCGTTCGGACTGCTCGTGCTCACGCTGCGATGGACGGAAAACGGGAGCATCTGAGGCAGCACCGCACAATAAAAAAGCTGCGGCGCTTTGCGGTATTGCCTCAAGGAAAGGAGTAAACTATGGCCAAAAATTACCGCGATAACTTCGACTATTCCGAAGCCATCGCCAACTCGACGAGCAAGGCCGAACGCGACCGCCTGCTCGCCGAGCGACAGAACAAGATCGACGCAGAGGGTCTGACCGGCAGGGTCGCGGACAACAGCGCGGTTTCGACCTGGACAAAGGGCTACCGCCCGTACTATGTCGCGTCCGCCTCCTCTGCCTCCAAAGCGGCGCAGGAGAACGCCGAGCGCGTCAGCTCGCTGTATGATGCGGCCGAAAAGGCGCGTCTCGAGCGCTTTGAGGCCGCGCGGACCCGCATCCGCCAGCAGCTCGATGCAAATCTGTCCTCCATCGACAGCGACTACGCCTCTGCGGTGCGTCAGGCCGGCATCAGCGCCCGTCAGTCCGCGCTGCGCAACGAGGAAAAGCTCGCGCTGCTCGGTCTGAACATGAGCGCAAAGACCGGTGCCGCGACAAGCGGCATGGCGGAAAGCAGCCGCATCGCGGTCGACAACCAGTTCCGCGGTGATCTGAATTCGCTCTCTCAGAGCCGTCTCGCCGCCCGTTCCGCCGCCGAGACCGCCGCGGCGGCCAGTGAAGCGAGTGCACAGAGCGGCTACGAGAGCGCTGCGGAAAGCGCTGCCCTGTCGCAGGCGCAGACCCTGCTCAGCCAGTATAACGCCGAGCGTGATTACAGCCTGTCCATGGCCGGTCTCACCGGTTTTCTCGACGGCACGCCGACGCTCGCCTACCGGAATTATGAGCTGAACGCCGAAAACGCCCGCGTCGAGCAGAACGCCGCCCTCACAAGGCTGCGCAATGCCGCCGAGGCGGAGGCATATGAGCGCGCGCTCGCGCGCTGGAAGACCACCGGCTATGTGCAGAAGGCGGATGCAGCTGTGCTCGGCGTCCCGGCCGGCACGCCGACCGCAGACGTCAGCTATAAAAATGCAAGTCTCGCCCTCCAGAGATGGAAGGCCGGTTATTCCGGCTGAAAACAGCCCTCCGCACAGTGCGATACTGTGCGGAGGGCTGTTTTGGAAATAGAAATGAAATGATAAATTGCTTTGTCTCGGACAGGCAATTTTTATTGTCCGCATCTTATCACAAACCGTATCAGCCGTCAACCGCATTTTATGGCAATTCGGCTCCGGCAGGCAGGATGAGAATTTTTTATCTCCATTTTCTGCATCCTCCTTCACCATTTTTCTCTTCGTTTATTCCGCGCACTGACCCTGTATCCTGAAAAATCCGACCTTTTCCGACCCTTAGTAACAACCATTTCACAAGGGCATCCCGGGAGAAAAATAATTTTTTCTCACAGGAATATTCTCGTTATTTTTACCAGTATCAGAAAAAAACAGGACGCCTCCGATAAAGAGACGTCCTGCTTTTTATCATTTTTTACAAGCTGTAAAAAATTACTTGTTCTTGAGGTTGAAGAAAGCCTTCTTGCCGAGGAACTGTGCAACGTCCTCGCCCAGCTCTTCCTCGATGCGGAGCAGCTGATTGTACTTCGCAACGCGGTCGGTACGGGACGGAGCGCCGGTCTTGATCTGGCCTGCATTCAGAGCAACAGCGATGTCAGCGATGGTAGCGTCCTCGGTCTCGCCGGAGCGGTGAGAAACGACAGCGGTGTAGCCTGCGCGGTTCGCCATCTGGATCGCGTCCAGGGTCTCGGTCAGAGAGCCGATCTGGTTAACCTTGATCAGGATGGAGTTAGCAACGCCCAGCTCGATGCCCTTGGACAGACGAGCGGTGTTGGTAACGAACAGGTCGTCGCCGACCAGCTGGATCTTGTCGCCCAGAGCCTTGGTCAGCATAGCCCAGCCTTCCCAGTCTTCCTCAGCCATGCCGTCCTCGAGGGAGATGATCGGGTACTTGTCAGCGAAGGTCTTCCACATGTTGACCAGCTGCTTCTGGGTCAGCTTCTTGCCGGACTTCGGCTGGATATAGCACTTCTCCTCGTCGTTCCACCACTCGGAGGAAGCAGCGTCGATCGCGATCATGAAGTCCTCACCCGGCTTGTAGCCAGCCTCTTCGATTGCCTGAACGATAACCTTCAGAGCGTCCTCGTCCTTCTTCAGGTTCGGAGCGTAGCCGCCCTCGTCGCCAACACCTGCAGCCGGGGTGCCGTTCTCCTTGAGGGTGGTCTTGAGCTGATGGAATACCTCAGCGCAGCGGCGCAGAGCCTCGCGGAAAGACGGAGCGGAAACCGGCATGATCATGAATTCCTGGATCTCAACGTTGTTGGTAGCGTGAGCGCCGCCGTTGAGGATGTTCATCATCGGCATCGGCAGGGTCTTGGCGTTGCAGCCGCCGATGTAGTTGTAAAGCGGCAGGGACAGAGCCTCAGCTGCTGCCTTTGCAACTGCCAGAGATACGCCGAGGATAGCGTTTGCGCCGAACTTGGTCTTGTTCGGGGTGCCGTCAGCCTCGATCATAGCCTTGTCGATCGCCTGCTGGTCGAGAGCGTTCATGCCGATAACGACCTCAGCGATCTCGCCGTTGACAGCGTCAACAGCCTTCAGAACGCCCTTGCCGTTGTAGCGGGACTTGTCGCCGTCGCGCAGCTCGCAAGCCTCGAAGATACCGGTGGAAGCGCCGGACGGAACAGCAGCGCGGCCCATGTATGCGCCGGTGTCGCCCTCAACGTAAACCTCAACCTCTACGGTCGGGTTGCCACGGGAGTCCATGATCTCGCGGCCGATTACATCAACAATTTCAATGTAGCCCTTCATAATTCTTACTCCTTTTATATTAAAATAAATGGTTGGCATTCAAACAGCAGAAATACCGGAAGCAGCATTTCCGCTGCGCCGCGCACGCGGCGCGGGTTATCCGAAAAAGTTTCCTCGGGAACTTTTTTGGTATCCAAGGGGGATTTACTTTACCAGCAGGCTGTGGCCCGTCATCTCGGCCGGCTGCGGCAGGCCCATCATGTCGAGCATGGTGGGAGCCAGATCCGCCAGAACGCCGCCGTCCGCCAGCTTGCCCTCGTGGCCGACCATAACGAGCGGCACGGGGTTGGTGGAGTGAGCGGTGAACGGGGTAACGCCGTCTGCGTCGAGCATCTGGTCAACGTTGCCGTGGTCGGCGGTGATCAGGCACTGACCGCCCATCTTGAGGATCGCGTCAACGACCTTGCCTACGCCGTCGTCGGTCGCTTCGATCGCCTTGACGGCTGCCTCGAACACGCCGGTATGGCCGACCATGTCGCAGTTTGCGAAGTTCAAGATGATAACGTCGTACTTGCCGGACAGGATGCGCTTGACGCACTCCTCGGTGACAGCCGGCTCGCTCATCTCCGGCTGAAGGTCATAAGTTGCGACCTTGGGAGACGGAACCAGAGCACGGTCCTCGCCCGGATACTCCTTCTCGACGCCGCCGTTGAAGAAGAACGTAACGTGTGCGTACTTCTCGGTCTCAGCAATGCGCAGCTGGGTCATGCCCAGATCGGAGATATACTCACCGAAGGTGTTCTTGAGGCTCTGCGGCTTGAAGGCGATCTCTACGCCCGGGATGGTCGCATCATACTGCGTCATGCAGACATAATGGATCTTAGGCTGTACGCGCTCGAAGCCGGTGAATTCCGGATCGACGAAGGCACGGGTGATCTCGCGTGCGCGGTCGGGGCGGAAGTTTGCGAAGATGATCGCGTCATCGTCGCGGACGGTCGCGCCCTCGGTCACGATGACCGGAACGACGAACTCGTCGGTAACGCCTGCGGCGTAGGACTTCTCCATCGCCTCATGCGCGGAAGCGGCGTGCTCGCCCTCGCCGAGCGCGATCGCCTTGTATGCCTTCTCTACGCGGTCCCAGCGGTTGTCGCGGTCCATTGCGTAGTAGCGGCCGGATACGGTCGCGATGCAGCCGACCTCGACGGCGTCGATCTTGGCCTGCAGGCGGTCGATATACTCGATGCCGGACTGCGGCGGCGTGTCGCGGCCGTCCATGAAGCAGTGGAAGCATACCTTGCGCAGACCGTTGCGGCGCGCGAGCTCGAGCAGCGCGAACATATGGTCAATGTGGGAGTGAACGCCGCCGTCGGACAGGAGGCCGAAGATGTGCAGGGTGGAATCGAACCACTTGCACTGGTTGATGGCGCTCATCAGAGCCGGGTTCTCGAAGAAATCGCCGTCCTGAATCGCCTTGGTGATGCGGGTCAGCTCCTGATATACGATGCGGCCTGCACCGATATTGGTGTGACCGACCTCGGAGTTGCCCATCTGGCCGTCCGGCAGACCGACGTCCAGACCGGATGCGCCGATATAGGTCAGCGGATTTTCAGAGAAGATCCGGTCGAGATTCGGCTTGTTTGCGGCCTCGATCGCATTGCCCTTCTTCTCCGCACGGTGGCCGAAGCCGTCCATGATGATCAGAGCGGTCGGCTTCTTCGGGCCTTCCGCCTTCTTGGCAGTGCTCCTGCGGGTCGAGGTCTTTTTCTCGGCCGTCGTCTTTGCGGCGGGCTTGCGGCCGCGCTTGGCTGCCGGCTTTGCTGCGCCCTCTGCCTCAGCCTTGGTCTTGCGGCTGCGCTTCGGCTTGGCCGGCTCCTCAGCCTTGACAACGACCGGATCCGCCAGAACGTTTACCGGTACAGCCTTTTCTGCTGCGTCGGAAGCGCCCGGCGCGGTGGTCTTTTTAATCATTCTTGTGACTCCTTTTCAGAAGTGAAAACGGACAGAAAGGGGCAACGATACCTGTCGCTGCCCCCCCTCTTCGCGATTAGCGCGGGAGGACTTCCCGTTACCGCGATCTACGCGATTTAATTACTGATTAGCTGCTTCTACGATAGTAGCGAAGTCTGCGCTCTTCAGAGATGCACCGCCGATGAGGCCGCCGTCAACGTCCGGCTGAGCCAGCAGCTCGGAAGCGTTCTTAGCGTTCATGGAGCCGCCGTACTGGATGGTGATGCCGCGGGCAGCGCGTGCGCCGTACTTCTCGCGCAGGCAGTCACGGATTGCGGAGCAAACCTCGTTAGCCTGCTCTGCGGTAGCGGTCTTGCCGGTACCGATCGCCCAGATCGGCTCGTAAGCGATGACGACCTTCTTGATGTCCTCAACAGCTACGTTCTGCAGAGCGATCTTGATCTGCTTGCGGATAACTTCCATGGTAACGTCCTGCTCGCGCTCGGTCAGGGACTCGCCAACGCACAGGATCGGGCGCAGGCCGTTCTCGAGAGCAACCTGAACCTTCTTGCCGCATGCCTCGTCGGTCTCGTTGAAGTACTGACGGCGCTCGGAGTGGCCGATGATAACGTACTTGACGCCCAGCTCCTTGAGCATGTCAGCGGAGATCTCGCCGGTGAATGCGCCGGACTTCTCGAAGTGCATGTTCTCAGCGCCGATAGCGATCTTGGAACCCTTGGCAGCCTTTACAGCAGCCTGGATATCGGTGAACGGTACGCAAAGAACCATCTCGCACCACTTGGTCTTGGAGAGGAGCGGCTTCATCTCCTCGATCAGAGCCTTTGCCTCTGCCGGAGTCTTGTTCATCTTCCAGTTGCCGGCAATGATGGTCTTACGGTATCTGCGATTCATTTTGGATATACCCCTTTCAAAAATTCAGACGATTTTCTCTTGTTCGTCCTTATCCTTTATGTATTTATACGGAGCGCGGCGTTCGCGCGCCCCGGTATAAAGCGTTTATTACTTATTGAGCAGGCACGCGATGCCCGGCAGTTCCTTGCCCTCGAGGAACTCCAGAGAAGCGCCGCCGCCGGTGGAGATATGGGTGATCTTGTCTGCAAAGCCCAGCTGCTCGCAGGCTGCTGCGGAGTCGCCGCCGCCGACGATAGTGGTAGCGGAGGAGTCAGCCAGTGCCTGTGCCATGGCAATGGTGCCCTTGGCAAGGGTGGGATTCTCGAAAACGCCCATAGGACCGTTCCAGACAACAGTCTTGGCGGACTTTACAGCGTCAGCAAAGAGCTCGCGCGTCTTTTCGCCGATGTCCATGCCCTCCATGTCGGCAGGAATTGCATCGACGGAGACGGTCTTAACGTCGATAGCTGCGTTGATGGGGTTCGGGAACGAAGCGGCAACAACGGTATCGACCGGCAGGAGCAGCTTGACGCCCTTGGTCTCAGCCTTGTTCATCATGTCCTTGCAGTAGTCAACCTTTTCTGCATCAAACAGAGACTTGCCGATGCCGTAGCCCTTGGCTGCGAGGAACGTGTATGCCATGCCGCCGCCGATGATGATGGTATCGCACTTGTCGATCAGGTTCTCGATAACGGCCAGCTTGTCGGAGACCTTGGCGCCGCCCAGGATAGCAACGAACGGACGAGCCGGGTCGCTCAGAGCCTTGCCCATGATGGAGATCTCCTTCTTGATGAGGAAGCCGCATACAGCCGGCAGGTAATCTGCGATGCCTGCGGTGGAAGCGTGTGCGCGGTGTGCGGTGCCGAAGGCGTCGTTGACGTAGATCTCAGCCATGTCGGCCATAGCCTTTGCCAGAGCTGCGTCATTCTTGGTCTCGCCCTTCTCGAAACGAACGTTCTCGAGCAGGACAGCGTGGCCCGGCTGAACCTCGGAAGCCAGCTTCTTTGCGTCCTCGCCTACAACGTCCTTTGCGAGCTTGACCTCCTGACCGAGCAGCTCGGACAGGCGCTTTGCAACCGGAGCCAGCGAGTACTTCATGTTAACCTCGCCCTTCGGGCGGCCCAGATGAGAGCACAGGATGACTGCTGCGTTGTGGCTCAGCAGGTAGTTGATGGTCTCGAGAGATGCGCGGATGCGCTTGTCGTCGGTAATGTTGCCGTTCTCGTCCTGCGGAACATTGAAGTCGCAGCGAACGATAACCTTCTTGCCGGAAACGTCGATATCCTCGACGCTCTTCTTGTTGTACTGCATAGTATATCCCTCTCCTTAGTGAAAAGTCTGTAATACAGCTGATAATATTGTATTATCCCAAATAACGAAATTTCTTAACGAAAGAATTCCGTTTCCACTACAAAATTATACTCGTAATCCGCCCTGTTCGCAAGCAAATTTGAGAAAAACCTCACCTTTCGGCAACGTTTTAGAGGATTTTTGCGTTTTGCGCCGAAAAACCGGAAAATATTCTACATTTTTCACAATTTTCTTTACTCGCGCGGCGCGCCGTAGTACGCAACAGCGATGGCGAGCGGGCCGGTATTGCTCAGAACGGACGGGCCGATCGCACAGCGGACGACGTCCTTGAAGCCGATCTCCTCGCGCATGCGCTTTTCGACCTCGGCCAGACGCTCCTCGGGCACATCGCCATAGAGCAGGATGCCGGTCTGCTTTTCCGGCTGCTGCACGCGGGCGGCGACCTTTTTGCAGATGCCTGCCGCGAGCGCCTTTTCGCCGCGCACCTTGTCGCAGACCTTGACCGCGCCGTCGTAGACAAAGCTGATCGGCTTGAGGCCGAGCGCCTCGCCGACGAACGCCGCGCCGCCCGAAATACGGCCGGATTTCTTGAGATATTTGAGCGTGTACACGCCGAGATACGCCTCGACGCGGCTCAGCCGGCTGCGGATGACGCTCGTGATCGCCTCAAAGCTTTCGCCCTGCTCGCGCATCTCGGCCGCCTTGACGACAATGTGTCCATAGATGTAGGTATAGGTGCGCGAGTCGAACACCTCGATGACCATCGCGCCCTCGCCGTGCTCCTCCTCGAACATTCCCTTCGCAAGGCAGGCCGCCTGATAGGTGCCCGAGCCGCTGCCGTTGATGATAACGCCGATGAGGTGGGTGCAGCCGCGCTCGAACGCGCGGTTGTACGATTCGAGGAACACCGCAGGCGTTGCCATCGCAGTGCTCGGGATCTCGTCGCTCTCCTCGAGCAGCCTGCAGCATTCCGCCGGGGTGATGTCATAATACTCGCGGAAGGTGCGGCCGCCGTGGCTGAGCATGATGGGCACAATCTCGATGCCGTGCTGCTCTACGAGGGCCTGCGGGATATCGGACGAGGAATCCGTCAGAATATGTATCTTCTCCATATTTTTCTCCTTTATGCCTGCGGAAACGGTCCGGCAAGCTTCAGATTTTCAAAGCCGGTCTGACGCAGCGCCTCGAAAACGAGGACAGCGACCGAGTTGGACAGATTGAGGCTTCGCGCGCCCTCGCGCATCGGAATGCGCACGCAGCGCTCGGGGTGCTCGACGAGGAGCGGCTCGGGCAGACCGCGCGTCTCCCTGCCGAACATCAGGTAGTCGCCGTCGCGGTACTCGACCTCATGATAGGCGTGAGGTGCCTTGGTCGTCGCGTAGAAGTACCGTCCGTCCGGGTTCTTTTCAAAAAAATCCTCCAGATTTTTGTACATACGGACATCGAGCAGGTGCCAGTAGTCCAGACCGGCGCGCTTCATGCGCCTGTCGTCGAGCTGAAAGCCGAGCGGTTCGACCAGATGCAGCACGCAGCCCGTCGCCGCGCAGGTGCGCGCGATGTTGCCGGTGTTCTGCGGGATCTCCGGCTCGACCAGAACGATATTGATCATTTGCTTTTTTCTCCTGAGAACGGCGGGTACGCCGTCAAAAATTTCCTCTGTTTGATGTGATGCAGCCGTCTGACAGGTCTCAGAGTCCTGCTTCCTCCTCCATCGCGCCGAGCAGCGGCGTTACCATCTGCTTTTTGCGGCTGACTACGCCGGGCAGCACGACCGAATGCTCGCCGCACTCCTTCTTGAATGCCATGCGGACAAGCTCCTGCGCGCCCTTGCCGACATAGAGCAGCTCGGTCTTTTCCTCGATGATGTTGGTCAGCATGGCGAACTGCATGGACAGTCCGCTCGTCTTGAGGCAGCTTTCCATATATTCGAGCATCTTGTCCCGGATGCCGGACAGCTCGTCCTCGCTCACGCTCGTGATCTGCGAGATCGCGATCTTGCGGTCCTGCACCTGGAAATACTTGAAGTCCATGTGGAACAGCTCGTCCATCGAGCGGTCGCGCAGGCGCGAGCTCGAGCGGAACATCTCAGACGCATACTCCCTGATGTTCAGACCCGCAATCTTCGCCAGCTCCTCGGCCGCCATGCGGTCGAGCGGCGTGCAGGTCGGCGAACGGAACATCAGCGTGTCCGACAGGATCGCCGAGCACAGCAGGCCCGCGATCTTCGGCTCGATTTCGATGTTCTTTTCGTGATACATCTGGGTGATGATGGTCGCGGTGCAGCCGAGCGGCTGATTGCGGAAATAGATCGGCCCGCTCGTCTCGACCGAGTCGATGCGGTGATGGTCGATGATCTCGACGATGTTGGTCGAGCGGATGCCCTCGGCGGCCTGATCGCGTTCGTTGTGATCGACAAGGATGACGTTCGGCCGCTCCAGATCGAGCAGATTGCGCTGCGAGAACATGCCGATGTAGCGGCCCTGCTCGTCGAGCAGCGGATAGTAGCGGATGCGCTTTTTGGAAACCGTGCGCTTGACGTCCTCGACGTTCTCCTCCGGTTCGAAGGTGATCAGACCCTTGCGGCGCATGACATGACGCACCGGAACCGCCTGGCTGATGACCTTGGCGCAGGTATATGTATCGAGCGGCGTTGCGATGATGGAAACGCCGTTTTCCGAGGCGAGCTTGCGGATGGTGCGCGAGACCTTGGCGCCGAGGCCGATGATGATGCAGCCGGCGTTCATTTCGATGGCGCACAGCTGGCTCTCGTAGCGGTTTCCGAGGATGACCATGTCGTTCGGCGCGATGTAGTCCTCGAGAACATCCGGGTTCGCCGCCGCAACAACGACGCGGCCCTGCTCGAACGGCTGCTCGAGCTCGCCGTTGACGAGCGTGCCGTCCAGAACATCGACCAGATTGCGGTAGCTGGTCTTTGCCTCGGCCAGCGCGTTCGCGTCCTGATCCTCCATGTAAAAGCGCGCGATGTCGCTCAGCGTCAGCAGTCCATTCAGATGGCGGTCCTCATCGACGACCGCAAGCGTCTGGATGTCGTTTTCGTTCATGTAGTCCCACGCGCGGCGCAGCGACATTTCCGAGTCGATGCCTGCGACCTCGCGGTACTGTACGTCGCTCAGTCGCGGCTCGAACGAGGCGATATAGCGCGGCGGCTCGACGCCGAAGTGCTCGAGGACGAATTGGGTCTCTGCGTTGACATGGCCTGCGCGGCAGGCGATATATTCTTCTCCGGTCAGCTTGCGCTTGAGGTCGGCATAGCAGATCGCGGAGCAGATCGAGTCCGTATCCGGGTTTCGGTGTCCGATAACAAAAACTGGGCTCATTTACATTTGCTCCTTCTTTTTGTGATAGGTGCCAGAGTGTTTACTAATTATAGCATTTATTTTCGCACTTCTCAACCGTCTGCGTATGATTATTCGCCTTCATTTCGCGATTTTTCACGAATTTTTTATGTCAGAACGCAAAAAACGCCTGTCCGGAAATCCGGGCAGGCGTCAGTTTGTCGATAAAGTCCGTTTTCGCGACAGCTCAGTTCAGGAAGTCCTTGAGCTTCTTCGAGCGCGACGGATGACGCAGCTTGCGCAGCGCCTTGGCCTCGATCTGGCGGATACGCTCACGGGTTACGTTGAACTCCTTGCCGACCTCCTCGAGGGTGCGGGTATGGCCGTCCTCGATGCCGAAGCGCAGGCGCAGGACCTTTTCCTCACGCGGCGTCAGCGTCTTGAGCACCTCGACGAGCTGCTCCTTGAGCAGCATGAAGGAGGCAGCCTCCGCCGGTTCCGGCGCGTCGTCGTCCGGGATGAAGTCGCCGAGGTGAGAGTCCTCCTCCTCGCCGATCGGGGTCTCGAGCGAAACCGGCTCCTGCGCGATCTTGAGGATGTCGCGCACGCGGTCTACCGGCATGTTCATTTCCTTCGCGATCTCCTCCGGACTCGGGTCATGGCCGAGCTCCTGAAGCAGCTGACGGGAAACGCGGATGACCTTGTTGATGGTCTCGACCATGTGTACCGGGATGCGGATGGTGCGCGCCTGATCCGCGATCGCGCGGGTGATGGCCTGACGGATCCACCAGGTCGCGTAGGTCGAGAACTTGAAGCCCTTGGTGCTGTCGAACTTCTCGACCGCCTTGATCAGACCGAGGTTGCCCTCCTGAATGAGGTCGAGGAACAGCATGCCTCGGCCGACATAGCGCTTTGCGATGGAAACGACCAGACGGAGGTTGGCCTCCGCCAGACGCTTTTTCGCGCGGTCGCCCGCCTTGATGTCCTTGTCGAGCTGTGCGCGCTCCTCGGGCGGGATGGCGTCGCCCTCTGCCGCGATGCGCTCGGCGGCGGCGCTGCCCTTCTGCATGCGCTCCGCGAGCGTTACCTCCTCCTCGGGCGTGAGCAGGTCGACCTTGCCGATCTCCTTGAGGTACATGCGGACCGGGTCGTCGATGGCGAAGGTCTCCGCCATGGCAGAGGTGTCGATCAGCTCCTCCTCAGGAACCTCCTCGACCGTGCCCGGCTCAAAGCTGTCGTCGTCGCCGTCGCCGAGCGCCTTTTCCAGAACGCCTTCGGTCTCGACCTCGACGCCCATAGACTCCAGCGTCTCGTACAGCTTGTCGATGTCATCGCTCTCCAGCTCGAGGTGGCTGAGCGCATCCGCCATTTCCTTGAGCGTCAGACGGCCGTTTTTCTTGCCGAGGGCGAGCAGGTCGCGCAGGACCTGCTGCTGCTCCGCCGTCTTTTCAGCGCTCTGCTGTGCCTTGTTGTTCGTCATATCGTTTGTCCTCCCGCGTTTTGGTTTTTCATGCGTCCGAACGTCAGCAGCGGGTCCTCCCCTGCCTGCGTGAGCGTTCCGTCCTTGACGCGCTGTAATCGTATCGTATTTATGTACTCCCGCAGCTCCGCGCGATGGTCGCCGGGCGGTACACCCTGCTCCAGTATTCCGGCAAGCAGGCTCATTTCACCGGTTTCGAGCTGTCCCTCGAAGGCCAGCGCATCGACAAGGCTGCCGCTGCGGTCCAGCTCGAGCACACGCTCGTATATCTTACGCAGAACCGGGGCGGAAAACCACGCCGCCGGCAGCTGTTCTTCCACGCTGTGTATCAGCTTCTGGTCGGTGAACAGCAGACGGAGCACGTTTTCCTCGGCCTTTGCGCTTTTCACATCGGCATAGGCGAGCGTCCGGTCCTTCGGCTGCGCAAGGCCGACCGGCGAGCGGATCTCGCGCCGCTCTGCGGCGCGGCGCCGTTTGCGCTGAATGCCGAGCTCGCGCCGCACCTCGACCGCCATCGCCTCGGGCGTGACGCCGGCCATTTTCGCCGCGCGCCCTGCATAGACCTCGCGCTCGATCGAGCTTTCGATGCCGGCGAGCATGCGCGCCGCGTCTTTCAGGAACAGCACGCGCGCCTCATCGTCCTCAAGGTCGTATTTCGCCGCGATCTGCTCGATGCGGAACGCATTGTGATCCTCGCTGCGCTCGATGAGTGCACGGAACGCCGCCGCGCCCCGCGCCTTGATGAACTCATCCGGGTCCTTCGCACCCGGAATGCGCAGCACCTTGACCTGAAGGTCGCACCTTTTCAGGATGTCGATGGCGCGCTGCGCCGCAGACTGACCGGCGCCGTCCGCGTCATACGAGATCACGATGCGCTCGGTATGCCGCGCGATGATGCGCGCCTGCTCCTCGGTCAGCGAGGTGCCGAGCGAGGCCACCGCCGAGTCAAAGCCTGCCTGATGCAGGGCGATGACGTCCATATAGCCCTCGGCAAGGATAAAGTAGTCGTTTTTCGTCGTTTTGGAAAGATTGAGCGCAAACAGATTGCGGCTCTTGTGGAAGATCGGCGTCTCGGGCGAGTTGAGGTATTTCGGCTTGGAGTCGTCCATGACGCGGCCGCCGAAGGCGATGACGTTGCCCCGCACATCTATGATTGGGAACATCACGCGGTTTCGGAAGCGGTCGTAGATGCGCCCCTTCTCGCTGCGGCTGACAAGGCCCGCGTCGAGCAGCTCGTCGCGCGTATACCCCTTCGCCGTCATCGCGTCCATAAGCGCATGGAACGAGTCGGGCGCATAGCCGAGACCGAACCGGTTCATCGTGCGCCGCGACAGGCCGCGGCCGATGAAATACTGCTGCGGCGCGCGGTTTTCCGGCCTCCACAGCGTATCGTAGTAAAACCGTGCGGCGTCCCTGCACAGGGCATACAGACGGTCGCGGTGCCGCGCGGCGCGGCGCTCCTCCTCGCCCTGCTCGGGCACCTGCATGCCTGCCCGGTCGGCCAGATAGCGCACCGCATCGGGGAACGACAGTCCCTCGGCCTTCATCACGAACGTGATGACGCCGCCGCCCGCGCCGCAGCCGAAGCAGTGGAAGATCTGCTTGTCGGGCGAGACCGAGAACGAGCCGGTCTTTTCGTTATGGAACGGACACAGGCCAAAGTAGTTCGCGCCGCTCTTTTTCAGCTGCACATACTGCGAGACCACGTCCACGATGTCGTTTCGCGCGGACAGCTCGTCCAGAAAGATACGGTCAAACGGCACAGAACTCACCTCCGATCAGTCCGTTTTGCTCCAGCTGTTCGGAATGAACAGCCGGCGGAACACCGCGATCGAGTAGCGGTCGGTCATGCTCGCAATATAGTCGCACACGACCCGCTCGAGCGGCTCTCCCTTCGTCATCAGTACAAAATAATCATCCGGCATCTCATCGGGATGCTCGGCAAAATAGCGGTAAAGGCTTTGCAGCATGGTCCGCGTGCGCGTTTCCTCGCGCCGGACCTCAGGACTGCGGTACACATGCTCGAACATGAACTGCCGCAGCTCCATCATATCGTCGTGCACGGCGCGGTCCATGCCGATCTCGCAGTATTGCAGGCCGTAGTCGATCATCGCGGTCACGAGCGTATCGATGCGCGTGCCGTGCGAGGCGCCGAGTCTCGTGCGCAGATGCGCCGGGATGTCGCTCTCGCGGATGATGCCGCCGCGCACCGCGTCGTCGATGTCGTGATTGATGTAGGCGATGCGGTCAGCGAAATGGATGATGCGCCCCTCGGGCGTTGCCGCCTTGCGGCTGCCCGTGTGGCAGACGATGCCGCCCCGCACCTCGCGCGTCAGATTGAGATTTTCGAGCAGATCCACAAGCCGCAGGCTCTGCTCGTTGTGGCGGAAGCCCTGCGGACAGACCTCATTGAGCGCGCTCTCTCCTGCATGGCCGAAGGGCGTGTGGCCGAGATCGTGGCCGAGCGCGATCGCCTCGGTCAGATCCTCGTTCAGGCCGAGCGCCCGTGCGATCGTCCGCGCGATCTGCGCCACCTCGAGCGTGTGCGTCAGGCGGGCGCGGTAGTGGTCGCCCTCGGGAGAAATGAAAACCTGCGTTTTGTTGGACAGGCGGCGAAACGCCTTGCTGTGCAGGATGCGGTCGCGGTCGCGCTGAAAGCAGGTCCGGTACGGACAGGGCTGCATTTCCTGCTCGCGTCCCGCGCTTTCGTCGGCAAACGTCGCCCACGGCGAAAGAATGTCGTGCTCGCGCGCCTCCAGCTGTTCGCGTATGGTCATGATATTTCCTCCCCGCTTGTCGAGAAAGTCCATTTTGGTGATGCTGCCGCTGTCGCGCGACAGCGCGCATTGAAACAGCAATCACGAAGTGATTGCATCAAAACCGGGGGCGTGCACCTCGGTTTTGATACCTCTGGAGGGAGAAAGTTTCCGCATGGGAACTTTCGGACGACTTGTGTTCTGCGCCAGTCAGAACACAGATTGTCGGAAAAACGAAGTTTTTCGACAGTCTTAATACTTCCTCCCAGCTATGCAGAAAAGGTCATATTATATATATACCGCGCCGGGTCTCGAAAATCTTTTTATTTCCGAAATTTTTTTGAAAAATTCTGCGCGGCTTTTTTCGCCGTCCCTCACTTCACGCGCCGTCCCATGAATTTCGTCTCCATGACCTCGGCATAGACCGTGCCGGCGGTCGCCTCCGCGAGACCGGCGTTCAGCCTGTCCTCGCCGCCTGCCGGCAGAGTCACGGTCAGCGTGACGTCCGCGCCGTAGTCGGTCTCCTCGACCGCACAGTCATACTCCGGCAGCAGATGGGTCACGATGTCGTACAGATTGTACGGGCACGCGATGAGCGCGACGGTATACAGGCTCATGCGCTGCACGCCCGCCGCTGCGACAGCGACCTGCGCGCCCTGCGTGTACGCGCGGACAAGGCCGCCCGTGCCGAGCAGGATGCCGCCGAAATAGCGCGTGACGACGCACACGCAGTCGGTCAGATTTTCGTGCCGCAGCACCTCGAGGATGGGCATGCCGGCCGTGCCCTGCGGCTCGCCGTCGTCCGAATAGCGCATGACGTTGCCCTCGCGCAGGATGTAGGCGTAACAGTTATGCGTCGCGTCCCAGAAGGTCTCGCGCATCTCCTTGATCTTCGCCACCGCCTGCTCCGCTGTTTCCACGTGCCACAGCCGTCCGGTGAATTTGGAGCGTTTTTCTTCGAATTTATCCTCGCCGAAGTCGGCAAAAGGCACAAAGTAGTCTTTTTCCATCAGCCGTTCCTTTGCATAATCAGGAAATCTCTTTTACTCGTTGTCGATGATATAGGCGGAAACCCTGCCGCAGGTCTTGTCGTCCACGACCGCCTCGACGACCGTTCCCTCGGCAGCATAGTCGGTGGACTCGATCTGCGCCTCCCGGTGCAGCATATCGAGCACCGCGCCGTCGCTGTACGGGATGCACAGACGGACCCTGTGCTTTCCCTTGCCGAGCGCCTTCTCGATGGCGGCGAGCAGGGCGTCCACGCCCTCCCCGGTCTTTGCCGAGATCTTAACGCCCTCGTCCGGGCGGAAGAACGGGATGACGTCCGGGTCGCACTTATCCGCCTTGTTGTAGACCATGAGGCGCGGAATATCCTGCGCGCCGAGCTGCGCGATGACCTTGTCGACCGTTTCCGCCTGCACCTGCCAGTCCTCGTCGGAAACATCCACGACGTGAAGCAGCAGGTCGGCATAGGCAAGCTCCTCGAGCGTCGCCTTGAACGCCGAGACCAGATGATGCGGCAGCTTGCGGATAAAGCCTACCGTGTCGGACAGCAGGATCTCCTGCGTGTCGGAAATGCGCTTTTTGCGCGTGGTCGGGTCGAGCGTATCGAACAGGCGGTCATTCGCCTCGATACCGGCGCCGGTCAGCGTGTTCAGGAGCGTACTCTTGCCCGCGTTCGTGTAGCCGACGATGGCGACCATAGGCAGCTCGGTCTTTTTGCGCTGGCGGCGCTGCACCGCGCGCACCTGCCGCACCTGCTCGAGATCGCGTCTGAGCTTGTCGATGCGGCTGCGAATATGACGGCGGTCGCTCTCGAGCTTGCTCTCGCCGGGGCCTCGGGTACCGATGCCGCCGCCGAGGCGGCTCATCACCTTGCCCATGCCGGCCAGACGGGGCAGGATATACTGATACTGCGCCAGCTCGACCTGTAATTTGCCCTCGCCCGTCCGGGCGCGCTGCGCGAAAATATCCAGAATGAGCGCGGAGCGGTCGAGCACCGTGCGTCCGGTCAGCTCCTCAAGATTGCTCATCTGCGAGGGCGACAGCTCGTTGTCGAACAGGATAAGGCTCGCGTCGTTCGCCTCGGCGAGCGCCTTGACCTCCTCGGCCTTGCCCTCGCCGATGAACGTGCGTGCGTCCGGGGCCGGGCGGCGCTGGAGCGTCATGGCGACCGCCTCCGCGCCTGCGGTCTCCGCCAGCGCGCGCAGCTCGTCCATCGTGCGCTCGTCCGCCGCCTGATCGGCGTTGAAGCCCGGGCAGGACAGACCGACCAGAACGGCGCGCTCGACCTGCTTCTCTTCAGTTTCGTTGGTAAACGGCATGGTAAATCTCCTCCCTGCTGCTCTCGTGCGTGTTTGTTCTCCCTATACTTAAGGCAACACCGCACAATGAAAGCTGCGGCGCTTTGCGGAAATTTTGTGGTACTATAAGCATAGAAAAAAGGAAATCTTCTTCGCTGCGGTCCGGTTCCGCAGCGTTTTTTATATCCGGAAACCTGCTGCGGTCAGCGTCTATGTTTCACTCGCAGGCTGAACAGCACCACCGCCGCGCTCACCAGCGCACCGGCAATCCACAGCCACGGCGCCGGAAAGACTGCCTCCAGCCCTGCAAAAGGGCCCATCAGCAAAAGCACGACAGCGAGCAGCAGGCTGCTGTTCCAGTCGAACCGGGCAGCCGCGAAGCCTGCCATGAATACGAAAAACAGAACGGTGTATGCTGTGATGCCGGCGTTCGGTACTTTTCTGCTGTACAGCAGCCAGTATCCGATATATAAAAGCGTGACAGCAAAGCAGAGCCATTGTACCGGCGTCGTTCTGCCGTGAAAAAGGAACCGGATATTGACAAGGGACGCGGCCGCATGCGCGGCGAACAGTCCCAGAGGCGACACGAGGTTTCTACGCATTTCAAACACCTCCGCAGCTTCCGTTTTACAAAAATCACTTGATGTACAACGAAAAAGCCACCGAACGCATAACGTTTCGATGGCTTTTCGCATTACTTATCCAGATTGAAACGCTTCTTGAAGCGATCAACACGTCCGCCGGTGTCTACCAGCTTCTGCTTACCCGTGAAGAAGGGGTGGCACTTGGAGCAAACGTCAACGACGATATTCTCCTTGGTGGAGCCGGTCTCAATGACATTGCCGCAGGCACAGCGGATCGTGGTCTGCTTGTACTCGGGATGGATGCCCTGTTTCATGTTGTTTCACCTCTTTCCACGGATATGTTTACATATCTCCAACAGTCGTAAAATTATCTTACCACAGGTTTAGATAAAATGCAAGCATTATTTTTCATAAATTAAATTTTCTTCTTTCCAGCCCTCGAGCACGGGGATCATGGAAGACGCCAGCTTCTTTGCGCCTGCCAGGTCATGCAGCAGATAGTTGCCGCATTCGATGCGGCTCGCGCCCGGGATCTCGCCTTCATAGGCCGCGATGAACGCCATGCTCTCCTGCACGAGCGCGATCGCGTCGGACGGCTTCATGTCGCGCACGAGGAAGTAAAAGCCGGTCTGGCAGCCCATCGGGCCGCAGTAGATGATGCTGTCCGCAAAACGGGAGTTGCGCGCATAGGTCGCGAACAGGTGCTCAAAGGTATGGCCTGCGGCAGGCTCGATATAGGTGCCCGCGTTCGGATAGACCATGCGGATGTCATAAGTGGTGATGTCGCCGTCGATGCGCGAGGTGTACATACCCGGCTTCAGCTTGTCGTGATTTACCTCAAAGCTTGCAATTCTTTTCATGCCTTTTTCTCCTTTTCAGTTCCAAGAAAACGAAGTTCGGTGCGGTATTCGCGCCAGAGCAGGATATACGAGATGAAGAACGACGCAACCTCCGCGATCGGGAACGCATACCAGACAGCATTCAGGCCGAACTGCTGACCCAGTATCCACGCCGCCGGAAGAATGACGACGAGCTGACGGCAGACCGACACGATCAGACTGTTCATGCCGCGCGCGGTTGCCTGGAACAGCGTCGAGTTGATGATGCCGAAGGCCGCGCCGAGGAACGACAGGCTGATAGTCTTGAGCGCCGGAACGCCGACCTCGATCATCTCCTGTGCGGCCGCCGCGTCCGTCCTGTCCACGAACAGCATGAGCATCTGCTCGGGCAGCAGCTGGAACAGCACCAGACCGAGCGCCATGATAACGACCGCTGCGGTCAGCGTGATCCGGTACGCGCCCATCAGACGCCGGCGGTTGCGTGCGCCGTAGTTATAGCCCATGACCGGCAGCGCGCCCTGGTTGAGGCCGAACACCGGCATGAATACGAAGGTCTGGAGCTTGAAATATACGCCGAGGACGTTGACCGCCGTCTGCGAAAACGCGATCAGAATGCCGTTCATGCCGGCGGTCATGACCGAGACCACGCTCTGCATGACGATGCCTGGCAGACCGACGCGGTAGATGTCTCCGACCGTGCCGCGGTTCCATTTGAACGCCTTCATATTGACGTTCAGCACCTTCTGATGGCGGAACACGCCCCAAAGGCCGAGCGCCATGCCGAAGATCTGGCCGATGACGGTCGCGAGCGCCGCGCCGCGGATGCCCAGCTCCGGGAACGGGCCGATGCCGAAGATCATCAGCGGGTCGAGGATGATGTTGATGATCGCGCCGGCCAGACCCTGACACATCGGGATGATCATGTTGCCGCCCGACTGCTGGATCTTCTCGCACATCATGGAGATAAGCACGAAAATGCTCATGCCGACCGCGATATGCGAATACTGGATCGCAAAGGTCGAAACCGCCTCGCTCGCACCGAATGCGCCGACGAATACACCCGACAATCCCCAACCGAGGATGAAGAACGCGATACCGCCGACGACTGCCAGCGCCACGCCGTGTTCCGCCGCCAAGTCCGCCGCCTCCTGCCTTCTTTCGCCCAGACGGCGCGCGATGAGCGAGTTTACACCCACGCCTGTGCCGACGCCGATCGCAACGACCAGCATCTGGAGCGGATAGACGAGCGAGACCGCCGCAAGCGCATCCTGCGAGTACTTCGCGACAAAGATGCTGTCGACGATGTTGTACAGCGCGTTGATGATCATGGAGATCATCGCCGGCAGCGCCATCGAAAAGATCAGCGGCCCCATTTTCGCGGTTCCCATTTTGTTCTGCTGTTCCAAATTTACCCTCCTTAGACAAACAAACCGCGTCAGATATGCGGTATCTGACGCAGTCGGTGATTTATCCCTTCTTATGTATAGTGTAAGACATTATCCTGCATAATGCAAGAGTTTTCGCTGCATTTCTGCAAAACCGTGTTTTTGTCCAAACCGCAGCATTCTTCCGCCGCTCCCTACAGCTTTCCGTCAAGCTCGTCGAACGAGCGCTCGACAAAGATGTCGCTGACGCTTCGAAGCTCGGCTTCCCCGTCGGCGTAGGCCGCCTCCGCCATGCCGCACAGCTGAAAGCCTGCCCTGTGCGCAGTGACGCCGGCATAGGGCGCGTCCTCGAACACCATGCACTCCGCCGGGGCAAGGCCGAGACGGCGCGCGGCCTCCAGATAAATATCCGGTTCGTATTTGGGTACGCCCACATCCTCGATCGTAAGCATGAACGAGAAATACTGCATCATGCCGCGGTCAAGGAGGGCCTTTTCCGCGTGTCGACGCGCGGTCAGCGTCGCGATCGCCATTTTTACGCCCTTCCTGCGCATCCGCTCAAGAAACTCGATTACGCCCGGCTTTGGCTTTGCGATGGTCTCATAGCGCGAGGTGATGAGCTCGTCCATGCCGTCCAGCATCTGCTCGCGCGTCAGCGGCAGCTCGGGATGGCGTGCGAGAAAGTAATCCGCGACCTGCGGCTGCGAAAAGCCCTCGCACGCCGCAAAATCCTGATCTGTGATATGCAGGTCAAACTGCTTGAGGTAGTTCTGCGTCAGGCGTTTCCAGACCGGCATCGAGTCGAGCAGCGTGCCGTCCATGTCGAAAATCGCACCTTTGATATTCTGCATTGGGATTATTCCTTTCGGGGAAGGCGAAGCGCGTTTCCCTGCTTACTTGGTTTTTCTGTCGATAAAGCGCGGCTTGAGCTTGGAGTACAGGATCTTCTGCTCGCTGTACAGGCCGTAGTAGCCGCTGAGCATGTACGCCACCGTGACGGGCAGCGCGAAAAGCGCCAGGCTATCGCCGCCGAACAGCTCATAAGCGAGCAGCAGCGACGTCAGCGGCGAATTCGTCACGCCGCAGAACACGGATACCATGCCGAGACCGGCGGCGAACGATGCACTGAGGCCGAACAGGCCGCCGTAGGCCGCGCCGAACGTCGAGCCGATGAACAGCACGGGCACGATCTCGCCGCCCTTGTAGCCGACGCCGATCGTGACAGCGGTCATGACGAGCTTGATGAAGCAGGCTGCATACGAGGCCTCGCCCGCCATCGCGCGTTCGATGACCTGCGTGCCCGCGCCGTTGTAGTCGCGCGTGCCGAGCAGCAGCGTCAGCACCACAACGGCCGCGCCGCCGGCGGCGATGCACACATAGCGGTTCGGGAACCACTTCTTGAACAGATGGCCGACGTTATGGAACACGATGCACACGAACGCCGCAAGACCGGCGCACGCCACGCCGAACAGCAGCAGCTTCGCGATCAGCAGCGCGTCCGCCTCCTGCGGAATGCCGGAAACGGAAAACGCCGTCGCCTCGCCGCCGAGAAAAAGCGAAAACCGCTGCGCGATGACCGACGCGAGCACGCACGGCAGCAGCGCCGCGTAATACATCACGCCCACGCTCACGACCTCCATCGCGAACACGCTCGCCGCGAGCGGCGTGCCGAACAGCGCCGCAAAGCCTGCCGCCATGCCGCACATGGTGATCGTGCGCGAATCCTTATCGTCGAGATGCATGAGGTGGCCGATATTGCCCGAGATCGCGCCGCCGAGCTGAATGGCCGCGCCCTCGCGGCCTGCCGAGCCGCCGCACAGATGGGTCAGCACCGAGGTGATAAAAATGCTCGGCGCGAGCCGCAGCCGCACCGGATGGTCCCTGCGCACCGAGGTGAGGATAAAATTCGTGCCGCGCTCGAGCGGCATATCCATCCGGCTGTACCAGAACGCGATGAACAGACCGGCGAGCGGCAGAAAATACAGCGTCCACCCGTGTTCGGTGCGCATTTCGGTCGCCCAGCCGAGCGCGTGATGGAAGGCCGCGCCGACTGCGCCGGCCACGAGGCCGATGATGATCGAGAAGATGCACCAGCGGATAAACGCGCCGAGATTGCGCCTGATGCGGTAATATGCGCCGTAGATACGGCGAAGCAGTGCCTTTCTGTGCGACATGCCGTTCGTCCCTTTCTGTTTCTCTCTTTTTCCGACAATCTGCGTTCCGGCTGCGCAGAACACGAGTCGTCCGAAAGTTCCCATGCGGAAACTTTCTCCCTCTTAAAGTATGAAAACCGAGGTACACGCCCCCGGTTTTCATGCGTTTGCACAGCAACCGCTTTTTAATGCGCGCTGCCGCGCGATGATTTCTTTGTGTGACAATGGTCTGTCTCAGCAGACCGCTTTCCTGCTCAGAAACGCCGCTGTTCCCGAATTATTTGCTGGTGGAAGCGGTCTCCTTGAGAACGACGTCGTGCGCGCCGCCCTCGACGATGGAGGTAGCGGAAACGAGCGTGATCTTCGCCTTCTGCTGGAACTCCGGAATGGAGAGCGAGCCGCAGTTGCACATGGTCGAGCGGACCTTGCTCAGCGTCAGGCCGAGGTTGTCCTTCAGAGAGCCTGCATACGGAACGTAGGAGTCAACGCCCTCCTCGAAGGACAGCTTCTTGTCGCCGCCCATGTCGTAGCGCTGCCAGTTGCGGGCACGGGCAGAACCCTCGCCCCAGTACTCCTTCATGTAGCTGCCGTTGATGTTGACCTTGTTCGTGGGCGACTCATCGAAACGGGAGAAGTAACGGCCGAGCATGAGGAAGTCCGCACCCATCGCGAGCGCGAGCGTGCAGTGGTAGTCATGAACGATGCCGCCGTCCGAGCAGATCGGGATGTAGATGCCGGTCTCCTCGAAATACTCGTCGCGTGCTGCCGCAACCTCGATCAGCGCGGTAGCCTGACCGCGGCCGATGCCCTTCTGCTCACGGGTGATGCAGATGGAGCCGCCGCCGATGCCGACCTTGATGAAATCCGCGCCTGCCTCAGCGAGGAAACGGAAGCCCTCGCGGTCAACGACGTTGCCCGCGCCGACCTTTACGTCGTCGCCGTACTTCGCGCGTACCCATGACAGGGTGCGGCTCTGCCACTCGGAGAAGCCCTCGGAGGAGTCGATGCACAGAACGTCCGCGCCTGCCTCGACCAGAGCCGGAACGCGCTCTGCGTAGTCGCGGGTGTTGATGCCTGCGCCGACCACATAGCGCTTGTGCTGGTCGAGCAGCTCGAGCGAGTTTGCCTTGTGGCTGTCGTAGTCCTTGCGGAATACCATGTAGACGAGGTGCTGCTTGTCGTCTACGAGCGGCAGGGAGTTGAGCTTGTGGTCCCAGATGATGTCGTTTGCCGCCTTGAGGCTGGTGTCAGCCGGAGCGGTGATGAGCTTGTCGAACGGGGTCATGAATTCCTCGACCTTGACGTCGCGGCTCATGCGGGAAACGCGGTAGTCGCGGCTCGTGACGATGCCGAGCAGCTTGCCGTTCGCGGTGCCGTCGTCGGTGACAGCCATGGTGGAGTGACCGGTGCGCTCCTTGAGCGCCAGTACCTCGGCGAGGGTGGTCTCCGGCTTTACGTTGGAGTCGGAAACGATAAAACCTGCCTTGTAGCTCTTGACGCGCGCGACCATGGCCGCTTCGCTCTCGATCGACTGCGAGCCGAAGATGAACGAAATGCCGCCCTCCTGCGCCAGCGCGATCGCCATGCGGTCATCGGATACCGCCTGCATGATCGCAGACACCATCGGGATGTTGGCATAGAGTGCAGACTGCTCACCCTTTTTGAATTTTACGATCGGGGTGCGCAGGCTGACATTCGCCGGCATGCACTCCGCCGAGGAATAGCCCGGCACCAGCAGATATTCATTGAAGGTATGAGAGGGTTCACTGAAATAATACGCCATGTCGTTATAGCTCCTTTTCTCCGTTCCGGTTATATATGAATACTTATTTTTATTATATCCTCTTTGCCTTGCAAAGTAAAGAAATCATGTGACAGATTTTTAACAGTTTTGTCTCGGCAGGATTATGCAAACCGCGCAAAATATGAGACAGCCCTGCCGCGAAACTTTTTTTCTCTCACATTTTCCAGACCGTTCCGGTCTAAAGCCTGTCGCGAAACTTGCGTTTCGCCGACAAGCTGTGTTCTGACAAACGCAGAACACGAGTCGTCCGAAAGTTCCCATACGGAAACTTTCTCCCTCCAGAAGTATCAAAACCGAGGTACACGCCCCCGGTTTTGATGCAATCACTTCGCGATTGCTGTTTCATGCACGCTGCCGCGCGGCAGTGTCAATATCTCAGAACGTTTTCTCTCACATTTCCCAGACCGTGCCAGTCTGGAAGAAATAGAGGATGCTCCCCTGAACCGTTCCGCCGCAGATCTCGCGAACGGCTGCGGCATAGGCGTCGAGCTGCGCGCGGTAGCTTTCCGCGCGCTCGGGCAGCGTTCTTTCACTCACGCGGTCGGTCTTGAAGTCGAGGATGACGTAGCCGTCCTCCGTCTCGATGAGACAGTCGATGACGCCCTGCAAAAGCACGTTCTCCTCCGGCTCGCTCTCCGCTGCCGGGAAATAGCGCGATGCCGGGACGAGAACGGAAAACTTGAACTCACGGCGGACCTTTGCGTTCTTCATCAGTCCGCAGTACAGCTCCGAGGCGAAAAACGCCTCGATACGCGGGATCTTCACCGCCGCCGCCTGTTTTTCCGACAGGATGCCGCGCGCGGCGAGCCGCGCAAGCTCCCGCTCGACGCCGCCCGGCTTTTCCGCCTCGCTGAAGTCGCAGAACTGCATGAACAGATGATGCGCGGTGCCGGCCTCCGCCGGGGAGAGCCGTCTCTCCGCCGGGTCGAACAGCGGCGCGCGCAGCCTGACCTCACGGCGCGGCGGCGCGGTCTCCTCGGCGGCCTCATCCGCGCGGTAGCCGCGGCCGATGCCGGTCGCAGTCAGCTTGCTCGGCAGCTCGATCAGGCATTCATGCGGATAGCGCAGCGCCGGCTTTACCTCAAGTTCGCCGCGCTCCGGCTCGGCGAAGCCCTCGACCTCGCACTCCGGCTCGGGCAGCATATCCGGCGTATACAGCTTCACCTCAAAGGCGTCGTTGTCCGTGCCGTGCTCGGGGACCGCGAGATCATATGCCTCGCGCAGCGCACGGGTGCACGGATGGCGCAGCAGCGGCGTGAGGAGCCAGGCCAGCGGCGAGCGGACCGTACCCATCGCATACTGCGGCAGCTCATCGAGGCCTGCCAGCTGCGCCCACTTTGCGAGCGAGCTTCCGAGCGTGCCCGACGCGCCCGTCAGGATGAGCTTTTCCTTCGCGCGCGTCATCGCGACATACAGCACGCGCAGCTCCTCCGAGATCATCTCGCGGCGCTGTCTGACCGCGACCGCGACGCGCTCGACCGTATCGTACTGCACGCCGCGCTGCACATCGCGGCACTTGCTGCCGAAGCCAAGCTCCTGATGGATGAGCACCGGCTCCTTGAGGTCGCTCTCGTTGAAGTTCTTCGCGCAGTCGGCCACGATCGTGACCGGAAATTCCAGACCCTTGGATTTATGGATGGACAGGATGCGCACCGCGCTGCCGGTCGCCTCCGCGCCTACGGTCTGGAAATCCTCGCCGTTCTGCCGCATACCGCGCAGCAGGTTCACGAAGCTGTACAGACCGCGAAAGCCCTGCTCCTCGAACGCGCGCGCCCGCTCGAAAAACGCGAGCAGGTTGCTCTCGCGCTGTGCGCCGCCGGGCAGCGCGCCGTACAGGCCGAGTGCGCCCGTGCGGTCGTAGATCTCCCACAGCAGGCGGTACACCGGCTGGTCGCAGGCGAACGCGCGCAGATAGTCGAGCTTCTGCACAAAGCTCTCGGCCTTCGGCATGGTCTCGCGCGCGAGCAGCAGCGCGTCGTAAAAGCCGGCCGTGCGGTCGGTCAGGCGGATCTCCGCGAGCTCCTCCTCGGAAAAGCCGAACAGCGGCGACAGCATGACGCCGATGAGGTCTACATCCTGCCGCGGATTGTCGATCACGTTCAGCAGCGACACGATCGTGCCGACCTCGTTCGTCTCGAGCAGGCCGCCGCGCTGCTCCGCCGTCGCCGTCACGCCCACGCGCTCGAGCGCCGTGATATAGGTACGCGCCTTGCCCTTCGGCGAACGAAGCAGGATAACGATGTCCCCTGCCGTCACAGGACGCAGCTCACCGGTCTGCTTGTCCGTCACGGGGAAGCCCTCATCGAGTAGCCTTCTCACGCGCTGCGCCACGAGCCGCGCCTCAAGCTCGGTCTTTTCGGGCGCATCCTCGTCGCCGCCTGCCGTGTCCGCGAGCAGCACCTCGGTCCTGTAGCGTTTGTCCCCAGCCTGTGGATAATATTCCGCGCCGAGGTGCAGCGCCTCCCGGTCGGTATAGACCAGATCGCCCACCGTCTCGCCCATGACCGCGCGGAAGATATAGTTGCACGCCTCGAGCACCGCCCCGCGCGAGCGGAAATTGCGGCCGAGGATGATGCGGCGCGGCGCACCCTCCGCTGCCTCCTCCGCATCGGTGAACGTGCGGTATTTCTCGAGGAAGATCGACGGGTCCGCAAGGCGGAAGCCGTAGATGCTCTGCTTGACGTCGCCGACCATGAACAGATTGCTCTCGTTTTTCGAGAGCGCACGGAAGATCGCGTCCTGCACGGCGTTCGTGTCCTGATACTCGTCCACCGCGATCTCGGCGTACTGCGCGGACAGCGTTTTCGCCAACGCGGACGGCGCGCCGCCGTCATACAGAAGGCGCACCGCAAAATGCTCCAGATCATTGAAATCCGCCGCGTTCCGCGACCGCTTCGCCGCCGAGAACGCATCATCAAAGGCATTTACCGTATCAATGAGGGCGAAAAGCGCCGGGGCGGTCAGGCCGCGGTCGAACTCCGCCTCCGCCGCCGTCTCGGTCAGCCATCTGTCGTGGATCGCCTTTGCAACAGTCTTCCATTCCTCGCGCAGTTTTTTCACGCCCTCGAGGAATTCCTTGTCGTCGAACTTGCGCGTCGAGCCGAGACGGGCAAACGAGATATTGCGCGAGGCCTCCACGCTCCTGTCCCAGTCGTGCGCCATGAGCGCGTCGAGCAGAGCCTTCGCCTGCGCAAGATCGCTCTCGAGCGCCGGAAGATACGCGCCCTCGACGATATCCACGCCCGTGACCTCACCGATGGCGGTCTCGAGGAACGCCATGCCGTGCAGAGCTGCCGCCTTCGCCTGCTCCATGAGCACGCGGCCGTGCGGCGTGTCCATGCCGCGCGCATACAGTCCGGCGCGTACATCCTCGAGAAACGCCCTCGGGTCGGGGTGCGCCTGAATCTTATCATAGGTGCCGAGGATGACCTCCCCCAGACGCCTGTCGTCGCGTCCTGCGGTCAGCAGATCGCTCAGCGCGAGGAATTTTTCATCTGCACGCTCATAGGCGGCCTCGAGCACCTCCTCGAGCACCTCAGCGCGCAGAATTTTGCTCTCGTTTTCGTCCATCAGACGGAAATCCGGCGCGATGCCGAGCGCGGCCGCCTGCTCGCGCGCGAGCGACATGCACAGCGCGTGCACGGTCGTGATCTTCGCGCGGTGCACGAGGAAAAGCTGACGGCGCAGCCGCACGGAGGACGGGTCCTGCGCGACCGCCGCGCCGATCGCGGCCGCAATTCTCTCGCGCATCTCCGCCGCCGCGGCTCTGGTGAACGTCACAAGCAGCAGCTCTGTGATGTCGATCGGGTTTTCCGGGTCGGTCACGCGCCGCAGCACGCGCTCGGTCAGCACGGCCGTCTTGCCCGAACCGGCCGCCGCCGAAACGAGCAGCGTGCCGCCGCGATCCTCTATCGCGCTTTTCTGTTCTTTCGTCCATTCAGGCATTGCCGTCACCTCCCAGAAGCTCCCATACCTCACTGTCATCCAGTGCCTTCAGCGGGCGCTCGCGGTCGCCTGCGCTCTCGTCAAAATGGCAGGCGGCGCGGTAGTCGCACCAGTCGCAGGCGCATCTGTTCCTGTCATGGCGGCAGGGCGACGCCTCCACATTGCCCCTGCGCAGCTCTGCGCCCATCTCGAGCAGCTTTTTGTGCGTATAGCGCGCGAGTCTGCCGAACTGCGCGAGATCCGCCACCGCAGACTTCGGGTCGAGCGTTTTCTCGTCCTCGCCCTTGATCTTTTTCAGCTTGATAGGGATAAAGCGCCCCTTGTCCTCGATGCCCTGCTCCATCGCGTCGAGCAGCGACATATCCTCACTGAGCAGGCCGGAGCGGCGCAGCGCGGCCTCGCGCTTGCTGTGAAGTTCTTCCTCGGTCGCGGCGCGGTCGCCGTCGATGATGTCGTCGCGCACCGGCACATACAGCACGCCCGCCGGGACAATCTCGTTCAGCTCCTCGCTCAGCAGCCTGCGGTAGCGGTCGAGGCCCTCCTCCTGAAGCGCGTACAGATAAATGATGAGCTGCATATTCAGTCCGTACCAGATATCAGACAGCGAGAACGACTTTTTACCGCTCTTGTAGTCCATGACGCGCAGATACAGCCGCCCGTCGCGGATATAGCCGTCTACACGATCCACCTTGCCGGCAAGCGAGACCGTCACGCCGTCCTGCTCGCAGGTGACGGGCGGCAGGTCGCCGCCGCGCGAGAAATCCACCTCGTAATCGATCGGACGGAACTCCGACACGCGCAGCTCCTCGATGACGTTGTCCAGGATCTGCTGCACGCTCTTGACCAGCCGCCCGAACAGATAGCGGAAGCGCGGCGTCTTGTTTGCCAGACCGCCAAGCTCCTCCCGGATATACCGGTCGACCGCTTCGCGGCACGCACGCGCGACCGCGTCCTTTTCTGCGGCGGCAGCGCCGCCCTCGCGCTTTCCGAGCGCCGTCAGCGCGTGCTCGAGCACATAATGGATGAACGTACCGGTCTCGGGCGCGGCAAACGCCGCCGGGCGGCGCACCTTCGCCTTGAGGCCATACTGATAAAAGAACGCGCTCGGGCAGGAGAAGAATTTATCCACGCGCGAGGCGGTCAGATTGAGCTTTTTGCCGTACAGACCCTCGATGGTATCCGCAGCGTTCAGCGGACCGCGCGTGCGGCGCTGTCCTGCCGCCGCGAGCACCCGCTCGTCATTCTTATAAAAGGAATAGGCCGCCGAGACCGCCGGTGTGCGGTCGCCCGAGAGATACGCGCACGCAAGCTCGACCGCCGGCCGCTCCGCCTGCAAACGGTCGCGCACGGTCTCGGTCCTATGAGTCGTGAACGGCACGTTCGGCAGCAGGCCGCGCACCGTGCCGACAAAGTAGCTCGGCCGCGTTTCGCCGCCGCTCGCGTCGCTTGCGTGCCACGAGAGCAGCAGCTCCTCGCACGGGCACGCGAGCGCACGGTACAGCGTTTCCTGCTCCATGAGCAGGCGCTCCTCGCCCGAGGCCTTGAGCTCCACGCCGAGCGCGTCCAGCCTGTCGCGCTCCATATCGCTGAGCAGCGACGCCGAGGAGGTATCCTTCGGGATCAGACCATCGTTCACGCCGAGCAGGATCACATATTTTACATTGCCGCCGCAGACGCGCTCGATGTTGCCGCAGCTGACGCGGTCGAGCGAGACCGGGATGCTGCCGACCGAATAGCCGCTGAGCACGAGGCGGAACAGCTGCGCGAAGCGGTCGAGCGTCAGCGGCATATCGCCGCGCACCCACGCGAACTGCTCCATCGCGGAGACAAGGATCTCCCACAGCTGCCGGTACTCGTCCGCGAGCTGCAAACGGCCCGCCGCATCGTGCTCGGCGGCGCGCTCCTCCATGCGGCGCGGCGCGTCCACCGCGAGCAGGAAATCATACAGCGCGCGCACGCATTCGGCCGAGGGCTGCTCGCCCTTCAGCCGCTCACGCAGCGCGGCAAACGGCGCGATGGCGCGGGCACGCAGCTCGTTGAGCTCGTCCAGCTGCGCCTGTGCGGCCTCATCGACCGGAATGCCGTAGCCGTCCGGATGCTCGACCCAGTCGCGCTCCCACGCCGCACCATGTATCTTCCAGGTGATCGCGTAGTTCTCGAGCCGGTCGATCTCGTCCCACGCAAGCCCGGTCAGACCGGTCTTGAGGCAGCCGAACAGCTCCCTGCATCCGAAATTCGAGCGCACGCTCTCGAGCGCGCCGATGACGAGCGCCATCGGCGGCCGCGACAGCAGATCAGGCTTGTCCGCGAGGAACATCGGGATATCGTACCGCCCCATCGCCATGGCGAGCGAGGCGCTGTACGGCCCGATGTCGCGTGCCGCGATGACGAAATCACGGTAATGCGCCCCCTCGTCGCGCACCTTTCTGCGAATGTACGCCGCCGCGTGCTCGCATTCATCGAACGGCGAGGCCGCTTCATACAGCCGGACGCCCGAGGCGTCCTCATGTGCCTGACGGACAGGCAGAAGCGCCTCGTTCGCCACGGCGGCGAGACCTGCCGGCCGCGGCATTTTTCCCGCGCCGAGGTCGACGAGCTCAGGGCTGCGGCTGCATCGCTCCGCCATGCGCGTCAGCGTGCGCAGCGTCCTGCAGCCGGTCACGAATACATCGGGCAGCTCGACATCGCAGGTAACGGCGGCGGTGAGCGGCACGCCGGACGAGAGCATCACCTCGATGATGGCGAGCTCCTGCGGCGTGTAGCTGAGGAAGCCGTCCAGATAGACCTCCGCCCCGTCGAGCACATGGCTTTCCGCCAGACCGTCGCGCAGATGCGTCAGCCGGTCGCGCGGATCGGGCAGCGTTTCCTCGCACAGGCTGTCATACTGGGTCAGTATCTGCGCCAGATCGCGCAGCTTGGCGCTGAGCGCCGCGTCCTCATCGAGCGCACTCTCCTCGGACGCACGGAACAGCATTTCCGGCTCGATCATGCAGCTTTTGCACTCGTCGATGAGCGCGAGCGTCTCGCTCAGCAGCTCGGGCTTGTCGGCAAGACCGCTCCACGCGGTCAGTCCGACCTGCACGCGGCGCGCTGCCTCCTGCAGGGTCAGAAGCTGACCTGCCGGCGTGAGCATCTGCTGTGCAAGGCCGCCGACTACCGCGAACACGCGGTCCGCAAGGCGCGAAAACGTCAGCACCTCCGCCGTGCGCGCGCCGTGGTTGTGCGTTGCCGCCGCGAGCCGCCGTTCCATCTGATGAGAATTCAGCTCGGGGACGAGTAAAATCTGCCGTCCCCGGTTCGCCTCTGCCTTTTCCGCGATCTCGCGCAGGAGCATGGATGTTTTTCCGCTCGCAGCCAGACCGGTCACGATACGCATATAAGGCTCCTCCCTTCATACTCTCTTTCGTTCTTTCATGATACCATGAGGCGCCGCCCCTGTGCAAGCGGTGCGCCGCTTGCGCCGCGCGTTTTTTGCGCGTACACGCGGCCTGTATGCGTGCGCGCGCACATTTTTGAAAAGGCCTTGAAAATTCCACAAAAACTTTTTTCAAAAAAACGCTTGACATTTCCACAAAATTCGACTATACTAAACAGGCACTTTGCGAGACAGCAAATGCCTCTGTAGCTCAGTCGGTAGAGCAGGGGACTGAAAATCCCCGTGTCGGTGGTTCGATTCCGCCCGGAGGCACCAATTTTTCTTTTCCGTTTACGGAATCGAAAGGCGGCTCTTAGAAACAATTCAGTGAATTGTTTCAACCGCCGTGGCTTTCGCCGCAGCGAAAGCGATTCCGCCCGGAGGCACCATAAAATGCGGCTGTAGCTCATCTGGTAGAGCGCCACCTTGCCAAGGTGGAGGTAGCGAGTTCGAGCCTCGTCAGCCGCTCCAGAAAACAAAGCATCGACTTTCAGTCGATGCTTTTTGTTTTATCCGAAGGATTTTCTGCCATGCGCAAGCATATTTTCTTCTATCCGGCAGCACCGGTTCGCGATTTCGCCGGTTCCTGCATCTTCGATGCAGAAGGCGAGGATATGCCCCATCGAGAGCGTTTTTTGGCCGCCTTCGGCGGCCCGGGGGTGTCGGTGCCCACCGACAGGGGCAAAAGGGGACAGGACACCATATGGTTTCCTGTCCCCTCTTGACTCCCCTTACCTTCCTTTTAAGCTGCGACTCCCTGCGGTCGCGCAGCGAAATGCGAGGGGCCCACAGGGACGTCTGGTGCTCCAAGGGTACACCCTTGATGGAAGCGGAGCTTTTCGCAGCGGAACGCGGCCGCCCTGCACCGTCTGGCCGCGCACTGGTATGCGCGGCAAACCACGCAAGCGAAATTCAGGGCAGCTCAGCTGCATATAAGCTGAAAGACGCCCGGAACCGAGCTCCCGTAACCCCCGTTTAGACGCGCGACCGAAGGGAGTCGCGTCCAAAGGAAGATGAGGGGGAGTCAAGAGGGGGATAAGAAACCATTCGGTGTCTTATCCCCCTTTTGCCCCTGCCGGTGGGCACCGGCAATCCCCTCGTCGGTGGGCACCGACGTCTCCGCCGCCAGACGGCGTTTCCCCTTACGGGGTAATTTCACCGGTAGGTAAATACTTCGCCTGCTGATTTTCACCCTGAAGCACCAGCACGCCGTCCTCAAACGCAATATTGCTGACCTTGAACGCGGCCTTCGCCGTTCCAACAGTCTGCCCGAAGCTGTCAATGCAGACGACCGTCCTGTCGTCCGTCTGAAGCGCATACAGACCGGCGCCGTCGGTCGGCAGCTCCGTCGGCGTCGAAACATCCCACGTTACCGTATACAGCACCTTCGCGCTGCCGCCCGCCGGGCAGTAAAAGATTTCATAAGTACGGTCCTTGACCCAGCCGGCGTACAGATTGCTGCCCTCGCTGTACAGCGCGTTCTGGTAGGTCCTGCTGAGCACCCTGCCGTTCAGATCACAGACCTTGTAATAGCCGACGCTGTCCGAAACAATGCAGGTCTCGCCGCTCTGGTTGAGGCTGGTGATATTCTTCGCGCCGAGCGTGGCGGCCCTGCCGTCCTTCACGAGGACAGACGGACTGCTGTCGTAATTGATGAGCAGCACATCGCCTCTGCCAGAGTAAGCGCCGAGCGAAACGCCCTTGACGCGCCACAGCTCGCGCGTCTGGTTGTCGATAGCTGTGATGCTGCCGTCGCTGCTGCGCACGAGCGACTTGCCGTCGTTGCTCCACGAGCTCAGCGCACTGAACTCGGTCTTGCCGTGCGTGCCGTCCGAACGGATGATGAGGAATGTACCGCCGCTGCCGGTGTTAAACTGCTTCGCCCACGCCTTCGTGCCGTCCGGGCTGATGCCGGTTATCGTGCGGTTTTCGAGCCGTTCGCCGGTCTTGAGGTTCACGACCGTGCAGTGCGCGTCCGTATCGGTCCATTCAACCTCTGCCCACACGCCGAACAGATGCGCATTCTGGAAATAGCCGTTTGTGTTCTCGAAATCGGTCAGCAGGCGTTTTCCTGCCGCGTCCTCGATCGTCACGGTTCTTTCGTTCGGCACGAGCACATAATGCGCCGCTTCCTTCGCCGGTGCGAGGGCGTACCTGCTGTCGTACAGGCGGAGCGTGGTCGCGATGGACTGCTCGCGCGTATACGCACCGTTCGGAGTGAACTGATTGCTGCCGGTGCCGTTCATGATACCCTGACGGTAGACCCAGTTGATGTCGCTGCGCGCCCACGACCGGATTTTCTCGCCGTCCGCGAAAACGTGCGGCAGGCGGTCGTTTACGTCATTTTTGACGTTCTTGTTCAGTGCGCCCAGACGGTGCAGCATGCTCGCCGCCTCCTGCCGGGTAATGTTCTTGTCCGGGGCGAATTTGCCGTTTCCGACGCCGTTTACCACGCCTGCCGATGCACACAGCAGCACATCTGCGTTATCGGTATCAGTGAAGCTGACCTTGCCGGTCGAGGCAGTCTGCAAAACGTTTTCCCTGTCCCACGCACGGTAGACCGCCGCGGCGAGCGAACAGAAATCCTCACGGGTGATCGGCGTTTCGAACGCGCTGTCCACCTGCGAGGGCACGAGGCCGGCCGCGCGCGCCGCATCGACCGATGACTGCGCCCACGCGCTCGGCGCGTCCGCCGCACCTGCTGCGGTCATCATTGCCGCCGCGAGCAGCGCGGAAACCCACATTTTCTTCATGAAATTGCTCCTCCTTTTACTATCTGCGCGGCCGCCGGTTCTGGCGGCCGCATTTTCTGCCTTTATTTTACACCTGTGCTGCTGTTCTGTCAACGTCGCACAGGAAAAGGCTCTTTGCCCTGTTTGACGGGTGTTCCCGGAAAAAGTTCCCTATCTGGTAACGTCTGTGTATTCCGTCTTTTGAATTTCTCGCAGATCGCCGTCCGGGTCCTGAGATTTCTCGCTGAGCACTCTCCCCTGCTCGTCAAACTGATAATAATTGACCGCGCCGTAGGAATACGTGCAGGTCGCGGTATGCGCGGCATCGTCGTATGTCCACTCCCGGCGATCACCGTCCACGCTTACCGTGCTGCCGCGTTTATCCGTCACGTTCACCGTGTTGTACGATTCGTTCCCGTTCGCGTCGTAGACTGTAATATTTTCGGTACGCTCGCCGGTTTTCTGGTCGATTTCGGCCGTGCCTCGCAACCGGAGTACGCCCTCCACGGAATGCGCCTCAGTCAGATATGGCTTGGTCTCATCGCCGCGATAGCTGTAAACCGCGATCACATCACCGGTCTGCTCCCGAACCAGCCTTCCCTGTGCGTCATATTGCTGATAAACGTCCGCTTTGGTGCCGTTCGTTATGGTATGCCACGCGACCGTATCACCGTCATAGGTTTTGTGCTCTGAACGCAGTCCCGGGTCGGTAGAAAACCGGCTCTTTTTCCAGATTTCCCGTCCCTGTTCGTCATAGCCGGTGAGGGAAACGTAATCTCTGCTGAATTCCTCTCCCTTGCTGCTCCTGCCGACCGTCTGCTCGACCTTCGCCGCCGGTTCGGCATACGGCAGCAGCGACCAGTTCTCGGCCGTCGGCCTGACATACCGCATCCCCTGCATCATCAGTCCGCCGCCGGCGACAGCGCTGCATACCGCCGCGCTCGCCGCGAGCATTCCCACACGTTTCAGCATATCCTGTCTCATAAAAGCACCGCCCTTCTCTATCCATCAGCTGTGTGTCCTTCTTTGCTTTCAGTATAACATATCGCGCGCCGGAAAAATAGAAAAAAAACCAATTATGGCGGAAGCGTTAAAATTTTACGGTCTGTTAACAAAATTCGACTGTACGACTGCAAAACGACCCGTGTTCTGCGTTCGTCAGAACACACTTGTCGGCGAAACTGTAGTTGCGCGACAGGTATAAAAAAGCTCCCGCAGAACATACTCTGCGGGAGCTTGATTATTTATGCTGTTTCAGCCTGTGTGCAGGAGATTAAGCCTCCGGTGCGTACAGAGCCTGCAGACGCTGCAGGTGAGCGTAACGCTTGGTGGACTCGATCTCGGAGCGCTCGAACAGACCCTCTGCGCGATCCGGGAAGGAACGGGTCAGAGCGGAGTAACGAGCTTCGCCCATCATGAACTTGCGGTAATCCTCGGTCTTGGGCTCCTTGGACTCCAGGATGAACGGGTTCTTGCCCTCGTCAGCCAGCTGCGGGTTGAAGCGGAACAGGTTCCAGTAGCCGCAGTCAACAGCCTTCTTCATCTCAGCCTGGCAGTTGGTCATGCCGCCCTTGATGGAGTGCATCTCACACGGAGCGTAGCCGATGACCAGAGACGGGCCCGGATAAGCCTCAGCCTCAGCGATAGCCTTCAGAGTCTGAGCCATGTTAGCGCCCATAGCTACCTGTGCAACGTAAACGTAGCCGTAGCTCATAGCGATCTCAGCGAGGCTCTTCTTCTTGGTGGTCTTGCCGGAAGCTGCGAACTGTGCAACAGCGCCGATGTTGGTAGCCTTGGAAGCCTGTCCGCCGGTGTTGGAGTAAACCTCGGTATCGAATACCATAACGTTTACGTCCTTGCCGGAAGCCAGAACGTGATCCAGACCGCCGAAGCCGATGTCGTATGCCCAGCCGTCGCCGCCGAAGATCCAAACGGACTTCTTAGCGAGGTATTCCTTGTGAGCCAGAACATCCTTGCAGTCCGGGCAGCCTGCTGCTGCGCCCTTTTCGAGCTCTGCAACCAGCGCCTTGGTCGGCTCAGCGTTAGCAGCGCCGTTGTCCTTGGTATCCATGAAGGTGTTGACGGCATTCTTGAAGTCGTCAGAAGCCTTCTCGGAGCCAGCCATCTCCTCGAGCTTGGAGATCAGGCGCTCACGGAGCGCTTCCTGGCCGTAGTACATGCCGAGGCCGTGCTCTGCGTTATCCTCGAACAGGGAGTTTGCCCATGCCGGACCGTGGCCCTCAGCATTGACGGTGTACGGGGAGGTAGCAGCCGGGCCGCCCCAGATAGAAGAACAGCCGGTAGCGTTGGAGATGTACATGCGGTCGCCGCAGACCTGAGTAACCAGGCGGGCGTAAGAGGTCTCAGCGCAGCCTGCGCAGGAGCCGGAGAACTCAAGCAGCGGCTTCTTGAACTGAGAATCCTTGACGGAATTTACGGAAGCCATATCTTCCTTCTCGGAAACCTTTGCTACGCAGTAATCGAAGGTATCCTGCTGAGCAGCTTCCTGATCCTGCGGAACCATGGTCAGAGACTTGGTCGGGCAGACGCCGATACATACGCCGCAGCCCATGCAGTCGAGCGGAGATACAGCCATGGTGTACTTGTACTTGCCCTTGCCCTTGCCGGCCTTGATGTCGACGAGCTTCGCAGACTCCGGAGCGCCAGCAGCCTCTTCGTCGGTCAGAGCGAACGGACGGATGGTAGCGTGCGGGCAGACATAAGCACACTGGTTACACTGAACACAGGTAGCCTCGTTCCAGTGCGGAACGGTAACTGCTACGCCGCGCTTCTCGTAAGCAGCTGCGCCGTGCTCGAAGGAGCCGTCAACATGCTCGCCTGCGAAAGCGGAAACCGGCAGAGAGTCGCCGTCCATGCGGCCGATCGGCTCCATGACTTCCTTGACCATCTTGACAACTTCCGGACGGCCCTGAAGCTCGCGGGTATCAGCCTCGTCCTGAGCGTCAGCCCAGTCAGCCGGTACGTCGATCTTCTTGTATGCGGTAGCGCCGATGTCGATCGCCTTGTGGTTCATATCAACGATGTCCTGGCCCTTCTTCAGGTAGGACTTGGTAGCAGCGTCCTTCATGAACTGGATCGCCTGCTCGGACGGCATTACCTTAGCCAGTGCGAAGAACGCGGACTGGAGGATGGTGTTGGTGCGCTTGCCCATGCCGATCTCGATCGCGAGGTCGATCGCGTTGATGGTGTAAAGCTGAACGTTGTTCTTTGCGATGTAGCGCTTCTCAGAAGCTGCGAGGTGGTGGCTCAGCTCTTCCGGAGTCCACTGGCAGTTGATGAGGAATACGCCGCCCGGCTTAACGTCACGCACGATCGGGAAGTGCTTGGTGATGTAGGACGGGTTGTGGCAGGCTACGAAGTCAGCCTTGTTGATGTAGTAAGGAGAACGGATCGGCTTGTCGCCAAAACGCAGATGCGAAACGGTTACGCCGCCGGTCTTCTTGGAGTCGTACTGGAAGTATGCCTGTACGAACTTGTCGGTGTGGTCGCCGATGATCTTGATGGAGTTCTTGTTCGCGCCAACGGTACCGTCGCCGCCGAGACCCCAGAACTTGCACTCGGTGGTGCCTTCTGCTGCGGTGTTCGGAGCCGGCTTCTCTTCCAGAGACAGGAAGGTTACGTCGTCGGTGATGCCCAGAGTGAACATCTTCTTCGGCTCAGCCTTGGTCAGCTCCTCGTATACAGCGAATACGGAAGCCGGAGGCGTGTCCTTGGAGCCCAGACCGTAACGGCCGCCGGTTACGACCTTGTCGGTGATGCCTGCGTCAGCCAGAGCGGTAACAACGTCCATGTAGAGCGGCTCGCCCTGGGAGCCCGGCTCCTTGGTGCGGTCGAGGACTGCGATCTTCTTCGCGGTCTCCGGGATAGCTGCGATCAGCTTGTCAGCGCGGAACGGACGGTACAGGCGAACCTTGACCAGACCGACCTTCTCGCCGTGTGCGTTCAGGTAGTCGATGACTTCCTCTGCAACGTCGCAGATCGAGCCCATAGCGATGATAACGCGGTCTGCGTCAGCAGCGCCGTAGTAGTTGAACAGCTGGTAGTTGGTGCCGAGCTTGGCGTTAACCTTGCCCATGTACTCCTCTACGATGCCCGGAACTGCCTCGTAGTACTTGTTGGCTGCCTCACGATGCTGGAAGAAAACGTCGCCGTTCTCGTGAGAGCCGCGCATCATTGCGTGCTCCGGATTCAGAGCGCGCTTGCGGAATGCTTCAACAGCATCCATGTCGCACATTTCCTTCAGATCCTCGTAATCCCAAACCTGGATCTTCTGGATCTCGTGGGAGGTACGGAAGCCGTCGAAGAAGTTGATGAACGGAACGCGGGACTTGATGGTAGCCAGGTGAGCTACTGCGGACAGGTCCATAACTTCCTGCGGATTGGTCTCTGCGAGCATGGCAAAGCCGGTCTGACGGCATGCCATAACGTCGGAGTGGTCGCCGAAGATGTTCAGAGCGTGGGAAGCAACGGTACGCGCGGATACGTGGAATACGCACGGGAGCAGCTCGCCTGCGATCTTGTACATGTTCGGGATCATCAGCAGAAGACCCTGAGATGCGGTGTAGGTGGTGGTGAGAGCACCTGCTGCCAGAGAGCCGTGTACGGTGCCTGCCGCACCTGCCTCGGACTGCATTTCGATAACCTTTACGGTAGTACCGAAAATGTTCTTCTGACCTGCGGCTGCCCACTGGTCAACGCTGTCTGCCATAGGGCTGGACGGGGTGATCGGATAGATGCCCGCAACCTCGGTAAACGCATACGACACATGTGCCGCAGCGGTATTACCGTCCATGGACTTCATCTTTCTTGCCATGAGATATATCCTCCTATTTAATTATAGCGTCGGATTTTAAAAAGCCCCTTTTTAGTGTATTTTACACGATAACGAGACTTTTTTTCTGAAATTTATTGTATCACCGATGCAAACGATTGTAAACAGCAAAAGCCGTTTTTTTCGTTTGTTTTTTCATTTTTTGATAAGCTGTTTTGTATTGTGAAACAACCCCCGTTTTTTCGTCCGTTTTTCCTGTGCAAACCTACAGTTTTTGTATTGTGGAAGGGGGAGTGATATGGTATATTTATTCTATACAGCGGTTTTCGCTCCACGGCAGAAGCACAGCCTCCCTCGGAAAGGATGGATCGAGCATGGTCTCTCGCGTATTTTCCGCCGGTCTCGACGGCATAAACGGATATATCGTCACGGTTGAGTGTCTGCTTTCGGGCGGACTGCCGCGGCTCGATGTGGTAGGACTGCCGACCGGCGCGGTCAGCGAGGCTGGAGAGCGCGTGCGCGCCGCCGCGAAATCCTGCTCGTTCGACTGGCCTGTGTCGCGCCTGACGGTCAACCTCGCCCCGGCGGACACGCGCAAGGCCGGGACCGCCTTCGACCTGCCCATCCTGCTGTCCATTCTCGCCGCCGCAGGCGAGATCAACGCTCTGCCGCAGGACGCGCTGTTCTTCGGGGAGCTTTCGCTCTCCGGCGAGCTGCGTCCGGTGCGCGGCGCGCTCTCCATGGCGCTCGCGGCGCGAAGCGCGGACTTCCGTGCGGTCTACGTCCCGGCGGCCAACGCGCAGGAGGCCTCTTATGCCGACAGTCTGACCGTCTATCCCGTGCGCACGCTCAGCGAGCTCATCAATCACCTCAGCGGCCGAAAGCAGCTTGTCCCCTGTCCCCCGCCGCCGGAACCGAAACCGGCGGAGCACGACCTCGACTATGCGCATGTGCTCGGGCAGCACCTCGTCAAGCGCGCGCTCGAGGTCGCGGCCGCCGGCGGGCACAATGTCCTGCTCTCCGGCTCCCCCGGCTCGGGCAAGAGCATGATGGCCAAGCGGTTTTCGTCCATCCTGCCGCCGCTCTCGCATGACGAACGGCTGGATGTCATCCGCGTCTGGTCGGCGGTCGGCCGGGCGCAGGAGGCCGTGGAACGCGCCGAGCGGCCGTTCCGCGCGCCGCATCATTCCTCCTCGGCGGCAGCGCTTGCCGGAGGCTCGGGCTCACCCGGACGGCTTCCCCTGCCCGGCGAGATCACGCTCGCGCACCGCGGCGTGCTGTTCCTCGACGAGCTGCCCGAGTTCCGGCGCGACGCGCTCGAGGTGCTGCGACAGCCGATGGAGGACGGAAAGCTGACCATCGCCCGGGCGGCCGGACAGGTCACTTATCCGGCCGATTTTCAGCTCATCGCCGCCATGAACCCCTGTCCGTGCGGCTGGTACGGCACAAACCGCTGCACCTGCGCGAAGGAGCGCGTGCAGCAGTATCTGCGCCGTCTGTCCGGGCCGCTGCTCGACCGCATCGACCTCCAGATCACCGTGCAGCCGGTCGAGTACGAGGCGCTCGCCGCGCGCAGCCGCGCACAGGAGGAAAGCTCGGAGACCATCCGCGCCCGTGTGCTCGCTGCCCGGCAGCGGCAGTATGACCGGCAGGGCGAGGACGTCTGCAACGCCGCCATTCCGCCCTCGCTTCTCGCGGAGTTCTGTCCGCTGACCGACGAGGCGTCTGCCGTTTTCCGCCGCGCCTTCGAGCGGCTCGGTCTGACCGCCCGCGCCCATGACCGCATCCTGCGCGTCGCGCGCACGATCGCGGACCTCGCTGAAAGCGACACCATCGGCGCCGAGCATATCGCCGAGGCCATCCAGTACCGCACGCTCGACCGCATGGCAAATTTTGAGTAATATATTATAATGTATAAAGGAGCACTTTCATGAACTGCTTTTGCGCGTTTGACCTCTACAGCACCTTTGTGACGGTTTTGAATACCGCGCTCGCGGTATTCATCATCTGCCTGCTCTTCAAGTGGCTCCGCCGGTCGAAATAACCGGCCATTCTCCCCCCGAAAGGACATTCATCGTGATACAGAAACACTGCTGGGAATGCGGCGCAGCGCTCATCGAAAAGCCGCTCGAGGGCGAAGGCATCGTGCCCTTCTGCCCCGTCTGCGGCGAATACCGCTTTCCCATGTACAACGCGGCGGTCAGCATGATCGTCGTGGACGAAAACACCGGCCGCATTCTGCTCATCCAGCAGTACGGCAGACCGAGCTATATCCTCGTCGCCGGTTATATCAACCGCGGCGAGAGCGCCGAGGATGCCGTCCGGCGCGAAATCCTCGAGGAGACCGGTCTGCACGCCGGCCGTATCCATTTCAACCGCACCCGGTTCTTCGAGCCGTCCAACACGCTCATGTGCAACTTCACCGCCTTTGTCCCCGACGCGGAACGCATTCACGTGAACCGCGAGGTCGACCGCTTCCGCTGGTTTTCCCCGGCAGAGGCGCGTGCAAATATCCGCCCGAACAGCCTTGCCGCCGCCTTTCTGGATGCGTGGCTGGATGAAAACGGCCTGCAAATTCGATAAAATAGACATTCCCCGGCGTTTTGTTGTTGAAATATTCTCTGTTTGATGATACAATGTCAATATGTATATGCAGGCATTTCTTTTCGGTCTGCGTGCAGCCGTTGTGCTCCGCCGGCGTGTGCGTACACGCACCGGAGTTATCCACAATCCGTGTGGATAAGTTTGTGGAAACTGTGAATAAATCTATATTTTTCACAAATTCGACACAAAAGCCCATTAAACTATATACATATAATACAGGAAATTAACACAGGAATTTACAGGAGGTCTTCCCTATGCCATACCACTTTGTTCGCCGCGCAGGCGTTCTGGCTCTCGCGGCGACTATGGTCGTGCCGCAGGCCGGTGCGCTCTCCGACGTTTCGAGCTGGGCGCAGGAGGATATTGCTGCGGCACAGCAGGCAGGCCTTATGCCGACCTCGCTTGCAGACAGCTCCGCCCGTGAGGAGATCACGCGCGCCGAGTTCTGTGCGATCGCCGTCAAGGCCTACAAGCAGCTGACCGGCAAGGCGGTCTATGCCTCAGGTCAGAAGTTCTTCCGCGACACGGACGACGCCAACGTAAACGCAGCCTATTCTCTCGGTCTGGTCAGCGGCCGCGCCAGCGGCTATTTCGACCCGAACGCGAGCATCGAGCGTCAGGATCTGTGCGTCATTCTCAACAACATCCTCGACAAGGCCGGCATTGACGCGCCGGAGATCGCGGGCGACGCCTGCGTCGAGGACTATGACGACGTCAGCACGATCAAGTCCTACGCGGTCGACCCGGTCGTCCGCATGGTGGACTACACCATCGTCAACGGCATCTCGGACGGCTTGGGCGGTGCGCAGCTGGCTCCGTCCGGCACCGCGACGCGCGAGCAGGCCGTTATCATGGCCAACCGTTTTTGCAGCGAGTTCGAAAAGCTCTCGCCGAACAAGTCCGAGGTCGTTATCACTAAGCCGAACACGACGGTCAGCACGCCGAACAACCTCTGGAACACCCCGAGCACGATCATTCCGGACGATAAGATGACGTTCGTCTACGGTCTGGGCGGCTCGAAATACACCTCTGCCGAGGAGGCCGAGGCGCACATGGTCGAGATCGCAGTTCCGGTATGGCGTCTCCAGTCGGACGGCACCAAGACCACCGGCACCGCTTACTTACAGGTCAACGCCTCGCTCGCCGCGATCTACAAGGCGATCTTCGAGGAGATCTACAACGGCGACGAAAAGTTCCCGATCAACGACGTCGGCTGCTATTCGTGGCGTACCGGCGAGCATTCGCAGGGCACCGCGGTCGATATCAATCCGAACGAGAACATGGAGGCGACCATCAACGCCGACGGCTCGCTCACCCCGACCTGCGGCACGCACTGGACGCCGTACACCGACCCGTTCTCCATTCCCGAGGGCGGCGACGTTTACAACGCCTTCACCAAGTACGGCTTCGCCTGGGGCGGCAACGCCTGGCACAGCAAGCGCGACTACATGCACTTCAGCTACTTCGGCAAATAAAAGAATTTCGAAAAGACTGCTTTATGCAGTCTTTTCTTTTTGCAGGAAAAAGCGCCTGGCCAGAAGGCCGGGCGCTGATAACGAATCAATTCACGATTTTTGTACATTCGTATTATTCAGGCTTTTGCAGAAGTGTCAAAAAATCAACGGGCATCCAGACATGGTAGACAACTCCATTTTTCTTCACAACCGTTTGTTTGTCACCAGTCTTAACAGCAATATAGTTTTTCGCATGGTTATCATATCTGCCAGAGAAATAAATATATGCGACAGCGCCATTTGATCTATCGAAAAGAGTTTTCAAAACACTCCTTGAAACATAAAGGCGATTACAGGTTTCCAGGATTACATTGCTGCGTTCTTTACTCAATATATCTTCGATTTGTGCGGTTTTCTCATTAGAAGCCAAGTCAATCCGCAAAGGTTCGGTATTTTGAAACATATTCCTGTGTGGAAAATAAAAAAATACCAGATAAGAAAAGCAGCATAATAACAGTCGTTTGAGAACTGGTGAAAGTTTTTTATCTGTTTTTCGATGCAGCAAAAGCGCAAGTGAAAAAACAATGATTATCCAGCAGATGAGCGCACATATACAAAGTATCATACTCTTTCCTGCCTCACTTAATAATATCTGAAGAATTCAGCATATCGTCCAGCCTTTGTTTGATCTCAGTGTACTGCACCGCCGAACGGTAGGTTGAACTTTCAGCAGCGCTTTCATAGAAGTTGAAAAACGGCTCTTATCGCAATGGCCGGGCGCTTTTTCCTGCAAAATTTCCGTTTTATCGCAGGAAGCCGAGCGAGCGGATGATCGGCGGCTCCTTTGCCTGTCCCTTGCAGATAGAGAAAAAGCAGATGATGCGGACAACGAACAGGACAGCATAGCAGATGCCGCAGGCTACCGGAATAAGAAAGGTCCAGAAAAGCACCGCGCTGATGATGCCGAGCAGGATGTCAACGACCGTAAACTTGAGCGACTGACGGACATGGAAGCCTGCATACGGCGAGCTCTGGCTGCCGAGCAGGGCGATGATAACGCCTGCCGCGCCGAGCAGATAGCACAGCATGGCGATAACCTTGTTATCGGAAATATCCTTCACATCAAATTCCGCCGTATGGTCATACGGGTCGAAATGGTACGCCGGCTGCTGCCAGTTATTCGGCTGCTGCCAGTTGTTCTGCTGTCCCCCGTTCGGCTGCTGCGGATTTTCGTGCGGCGCGCCGCCGCCGAAGCTCATGCCGCAGGTTTGACAGAATAAATCCGTATCGTTCATCTGAGAACCGCATTTTGGACATACTTTCATGTTTTTCTCCTCCTTTTATAGTCTCGAGTGGGTTCTTGCTGCTTCCATTATATTCTCCGTGCCCTTCATTTGCAAGAGCGCAGAGAATTTTTCCGGCTTTTCCCTGTACACCCGTCCGCTCCCTGCCCTGCCGCATATCTCCTCGCAAAATCCGCATTATTTTCTGTTCACTGTAAATACTACCACCATAACAACAGAACTACCGTAAATGGGAGGCAGAACAGCGTGAAAGCAACCGGAATTGTGAGGAGGATCGACGATCTCGGCCGCGTCGTCATCCCAAAGGAGATCAGAAGAACCCTGCGTATCCGCGAGGGTGACCCGCTGCAGACATCGTTGACAGCGGCCGAACGGTTCTGCTGCGCGATGAGCGAGCTGACAGGGAGAATGGGCTGGAAGTGATACATAACGGTACCGCGCAGCGGGAGCTGCGGCGCTTTGCGGAACGGATGCGGCATGGCCTTCCGGCCGTCGAAAAGCCTTTTTCCCGAACGCTCCGTCACACGTTGCAGCGGAATTTGACCGTGATATCCGTGATATTCATGCGTTCCTTCGGGAACTGATGGCGTTCGAGGTAGTCGTAGAGCAGGCGGATCGGAAGCGTGCCCTGTGTTTTGACGTCCTGCCCGATGATGAAATCGACCGTGCCGTTTTTGACCATTTTGATGTTGCCCTCGGTGATGTCGTGAACGACGATGTGCAGCTTTTCGCTGCGGTCTGCGGCGTGCACGGCGCGGTAAACGCCCTCCCGTCCCGCAGAGGTCAGATAGATGCCGCGCAGCTCGCTGTCCGACTGAATGGCGCGCATAGCGATGCGCTCGGAAAGGCTCTCGTCGAGGAACGAGCATTCCGGGTGCAGAACCCGGATATTCGGGAAGCTCTCCGCCATTTCAGTGCTGAAGCCGGTGAAACGCTGCGAGTCGGCATAGTGACCGCTGCGCTGACCCAGAATGGGCAGCACGCTGCCGTGCCCCTGCATGACCATGCCGAGCAGCGCGGCGGCGGCGCGGCCGGTCGCGATGTTGTCCGCGCCGACGTAGGCGATGCGGTTCGCGTCGGTGATGTCCGTATTGAACGTCACGACAGGGATGCCCTGCTTTTCGCTGAGCGTGTTGATCTTGTCGCGCACGAGCGTATTCGCGAGCGGCATGAGCGCGAGACCGTCGATGTGCTCGGTCGTTACCAGCTCATCGATCAGCGTCAGCTGATGCTGCACATCCATGTCCTGCATCGCACGCACGATGACCGTGATGTTCGGGATAAGCGCACGCTCGGAAAAGCTCTCGAACAGCTCGCACAGCATCTGCACGAAGGGCGAGTGGCCGGAGTGGAGCACCACGCCGATCTTCCACTGCTGCGTCTGCTGCATGACAAGGCGGTTCGAGATATAGCCCATTTCGCGCGCCGCCGCGCGGATGCGCTCCGCGACCTCCTCGCGCACGCCCTCCTTATGGTGCAGGGCGCGGTCTACCGTTCCGCGCGACACCCCGCAGCGGTCAGCGATCTGCTGCATCGTTACCATAAAATCACTCTCCTGCGTTATCTGTACTTATACTATATCACAAAACGCAGCCATGCGCCAGATGTTACATCTGCACGAAAATGTTGTGCTGCACATCTCCACCGATACAATGATAGCGTCATTTTTGTGCAGAACACCATAAATATTCACGAAATCAATATGCATAATCACGAGATAATGCACGGACAAATGATAGTGCGCCCAAGCTATTGCAACCGGAAAACTCCTGTGGTATTCTGAGTGCGTCAAGTGAAAAGGGCCTTCCCGAGAAGATTTCGATAAACCCGCACAAGCACGAAAAGAGTAAAGGAGAACACCAATTATGAAACTCGGATTTAACGAAGCAAACGACCGTTTCTGCAAGAACCACAGCGTTATGATGGACCTCGAGCTGTGCGAGAAGTACGGCTTCGACTGCATCGACATTCAGTCAGAGTGCCTGAACCGCGACCTCGAAGCCGGCAAGATCACCCTCGAGGAGATGGGCGCCTGGTTCCAGAGCCACCACCTCAAGATGCTGTCCTACAACGCGCTGTGCTTCTTCAACATGAAGCAGACGCAGGAGGAGAAGGACGCCGTTATGGCTGAACTCGACGAGATCATCCGCCGCTGCAACATCCTCGGCTGCAAGATGATCGTCGTTGTACCGAGCAAGGACATGAAGGAGCGTGGCCTGACCCCGACCCGCAGGGAGATCCGCGAGGATGCAGTTGCCGTTCTCAAGGAGATGGTCAAGAAGTGCGAGCCGCACGGCATCCGTCTGAGCCTCGAGTTCTGCGGCGAGCCGTCCATGACCATCAACCGCTTCGAGGACGCTTACGCCATCGTTGAGGAGGTCAACAGCCCGTATGTCGGCGTAACGCTCGACCAGTACCATTTCTACGCAATGGGCTCCGGCTGGGACACCCTCGAAAAGGCGGACGGCAAGAAGATCTTCGTATGGCACCTGAACGGCACCGAGGATATGCCCTGCGGCGCTTACTACAATAACGACGAGAAGCGTCTGTGGCCGGGTGCCGAGGGCGACTGCCTGCCGCACGCACGCTACGCCGATACCCTCAGGAAGATCGGCTTTGACGGCGACTGCTGCACCATCGAGATCTTCCGCCCGGCATACTACGAGATGTCGCAGGAGGAGAACGTAAAGAAGTCCGCAGAAGTCACCCGCGCACACGTTGCAAAATACGCACAGTTCTAAGTTCCCATTTTATCAAGCTTCGAAGAGAAAACAGAGATTTACAGAGGTATAAGGAGAATTTATTATGAGCTATCTGAAGAAAATCGGCGCACTGTTCGTTTCCTCCGCACTGATGGCATCCATGCTCGCAGGCTGCGGCGGCTCGTCCTCCGGCTCCACCGGTGACAGCGGCTCTCAGGCCGAGGGCGGCGACGGCAATTACAACATTTCCATCGTGTTCAAGACCACCTCGAACGAATACACCCAGTACATGATGGCAGGCGCGGAAAAGGCGGCGGCCGAGACCGGCGCAGTGCTCGACATGAAGGGCGCGACCTCCGAGACCGCGTATGACGAGCAGCAGAACATGATCGAGACCGACCTGCACGCCGGCAAGTACGACGCCATGATCATCGCACCGCTTCAGGGCGATATGGCGACCACGCTGGTGAATGGCGCCGAAATGCCGATCTTCGCGATCGACACCGACTTCAACGCTCCCGAAAAAATCTCCTTTATCGGCATCGGCCAGAAGGACGCTGCGGCAAGCGGCGGCGAAAAGGCTGTCGAGGCGGCGAAGGCAGCCGGCTGGGACAAGATCGAAGCCGCTTATATTGCGGGCGTTCAGGGCGACTCTACCGCCGATGCACGCCGCACCGGCTTCCAGGAAGGCATTGACGGCGCAGGCGGCACCTTCCTCGCAGACGAGGTGCAGTATTCCGACGCGGTAGCCGACAAGGCGACCGTCTGCATGGAGGGCATCATGCAGAGCCATCCGGAGGGTCTGGCTATCATCGCCTGCCACAACGACGACTGCGCGATCGCGGCAGCGCGTGCAGCAGCGAACAATCCGGCTTATGCCAAGACCATCTTCATCGGCTTTGACGGCAACATCACCGCAGCGCAGTCCATTCTGGACGGCGGCGAGACCATGACCGTTGCACAGAGCGGCTACGATCAGGGCTATCAGGCGGTCAAGACCGTCGTTGCGCACCTGAACGGCGAAAAGGTCGACAGCTTTGTCGACTGCGGCACCAAGGTCATCGACGCAGACAGCGCTGAGGAGTACATGGCGACCCTCAAGAGCCAGATGGACGGCAAGGACGCTGCCGCATAATGAACATTCAGGAGCATTTTCGCTGAAAACGCACTCAACCGAGGCCTTGCGCCTCGGTTTTCCTGTTTTAAGCAGGTAAAAATCTTCGAACAGCTCGTGTCCCGTGCAAAACACAGACTGTCGGAAACGCGCATCCGCGACAGCTTCCATCGGGGCAGTCTGATCTGCCCCGATGTTTTTCTGCGCAGAAAACGGCAATCTGTATCCGTTCCTGTAGCCGCGCAACGGTATACTGTAATCATATGATACCACTGGTATATCCAGTTCAAGCCCGACATACAGAAGGAGTATTATATGAACCATGAAATAATGCGAGGGAACAATTACGCAGCACAGATCTGCATTGACGGATACGACAGCAAGATCCTGTGCGGACGGCTTCAGAGCGCGGCGCTCGACAGCGAAATGTCATTCGGCAGTCTGATGGAGTTTTTCTGCGAGATGGAGCAGCTGCTCGATCAGACGCTCCCCATGCAGGCCTTCACCGAGCGGCGCACCTTCCGCTCCGTCCCGTCCGCCCCGCAGCAGCAGTCTGCCATGACGCGGACGCCCGGCCGGCTCGCTACCTTTATCGTGCGCATCCTGTTCCGGCAGAACGCCAGCTGGCAGGGCTCGGTCGTCTGGGTCGAGGGCAGACAGGAGGAGCGCTTCCGCAGCGCACTCGAGCTTGTTCTGCTGATGGACAGCGCCCTCACCGCACAGAAATGAGGCTGTCATGAAACGAATGCGCCTTGTCCTGACGCTTGCTCTGGCGGCCGTCCTGATCGTCAGCGGCGGAATGTTCATCCATCAGCTGCTTGACTACCGGGCCGGCGACGCAGCCTACAAGGAGGCCGCCGAAATCGCAAAGCTGCCCGAGCCTGCGTCGGAACCCCCGGAAGCCCCGGCCGAAGCACCCGCCGCGGAGCCGACGCCCGAACCCTCTGCCGAGCCGCAGACAGACCCGCTCGCAAGCATCGACCTTGCTGCCCTTCAGGCGGTGAACGCCGATGTGCTCGGCTGGCTGTCCATCCCGGATACCGCGATCTCCTATCCGCTCGTGCAGGGCGCGGACAACGACTACTATCTCGCGCATACATGGAACCGCAGCAGCAGCGCCGTCGGTGCGATCTTCATGGACGCGCGCTGCGCCTCCGACCGGAGCGGCTTCAATACCGTCATTTACGGTCACCGCATGAATAACGGCTCGATGTTCGCGTCGCTGAAATACTATAATGACCCGAGCTACCGGCAGGCACATCCGCGCATCTATCTCGTAGACGCGAGCGGCAGCCACACATATGACATCTATGCCGCCTATGAGGTCTCGACCGAGGGCGAAGCCTACCGTCTGTCATTTTCGGACGATACAGAGCGGCAGGCATTTCTGAATGACGGCCTGTCCCGCTCGGTCATCTCGACCGGCATCACGCCGCAGATCAGCGACCGCGTGCTGACGCTGTCCACCTGCACCGGCCGCGGCCACGCGACGCGCTGGGTCGTACAGGCGGTCGAGGCAGACTGATCCGTCAGACGCCAAAGGAGCTGCAGCCGTTTCAGCCGCAGCTCCTTGTCAGTTCTATGGTGTCTATGCCATCCGGCAGGAAGGGAACTCCCTCGCCGCTGCGCGAGCGCTGAAAATGCATCTCCTCGCCGGAGGGGGAAATTAGGATTGGAAAGCTGCCGCTGAGAGAGGTACCGACACCGGCGGAGAGATCCAGCCGAAGGCAGTCATCCTCCATGCGCCACACGCCGGAATAGACCTGCGTCATCTCCACATTATCCTCGAAGCGGTGGTACAGCTCGGCGATTCCTGCATAATCCGGGTCGCAGCCGCCATAGCGCAGATCCATCATCCAGTCATCGCAGACCCAGGTGCTGTCCGCCAGTCCCAGATCCGTGGGCGGCAGCCACCAGTCATCACCAGCCGGCTCCCAGTCCTCCGGATAGTCAATGCCTGTGGCAGCGCCAAAGACTCCAAAATCCATCAGCATGGGGGCGTAGTTCACGCCGGTGGGCACGACGGGGCAGCCGGACGCATCGGTCAGCGGATACCACTTCACCTCCAGACCGTTGTTGGTCACAAGATTGATCTCCGTGTCCGGCTCATCCGGCCACTCCTCATAATTCACGAATACCAGCACAGGCTGCGCGTATTCTTCCCGATAGAGGACCTCGTCCGCCACCGGCCACACTCCGTTTCCCTGTGACTCCCATGTCACATGGTTCACAGCGAGGCTGGTGTTTTCGTCACGCGGAACGATGCAGTAGAGCTTGCCGCTCTCTCCGCCGAGTATACGCTCCGCCGGGATCTCCAGCAGAAACGGCAGCTCAGAGACAAGACCGCCGCTGTTTTCGAGCAGCCAGTCGGTCAGCGGCAAGGTGTCATTCGGCTCGCGCTGACCAAGGCAGGCCACCGCGCCGGCCAGCTGGTCATCTTCTGCCATGCACGCCCGCAGCAGGTCAAGTCCCGACTCCACTTTCTCCGAATCGTCTGGATCGTCCTTTGGTTCAGACACATTGCCCTTTCCGCCAGAAAGAGCTCCTGCCATGCCGCTGCCGCCTTCCTGCGGCGGCTCGCTTTGTCCGCCGCAGGAAGTCAGGCTCAGCGCCAGTGACAGGCTGACAAGCGCCGCAAAAAAACGGAGCAGAATCAACCGTTTCATTTGTCTGCCTCCTTTCAGGCAACACCGCACAAGGAAGGCGGCGGTGCTTTACGGAAATGGTGCGGCATGGTTTAGAATGTTCCGCTGCGTCCGCTGCCGCCGCCACCGCTGCAGCTGCTGGTACCGCTGTCGCTGTCAGAATCCGAATGGATCTTGCTCCGCGTTTCGGTGGTATGGGTGTAGCGGTCGTATTTTTTCGTCAGCTGCAGGCCGCCTGCGGCAACATACTCATCGGCCTCCACCTTCTTGTGGACGGTCTGCATCTTCCACTTCAGCACAAGGCAGATGACGCCCGAGATCACGAGGGAGGACACTACGACAATGATGTACATCGGAAGCGTGCTCTTCCGCACGGGTTTTCCCTCTTCCGCGAGGGTCAGATACTCATCACAGGTATCCAGATAGTGAGAAACGCCGCTGTACCATTCGTCGCTGCCGAAGTCGCTGAGGAAGGACTCCTCCAGCTGCTCCTGTCCGTATTCGTTGAATGCGTTCTCCGCGTTCTCACCGTAAACAAACATAGCATAATCTCGGTCAGCCATGCTCAGCAGGATGATAATGCCGTCCCGCCCCTCGCCCATACCAAGCTCATTGGCGTGATAGAGCTGATAGGTGGTTTTGTAAACACTGTCTCCGCCGCCGTACTCCGTGAAGTCATCCACAAAGGCAGCGTAAACGCCGCAGCCGTGGCGCTGAGAAATGTCCGCCGCCTGCGCCTCCAGCTCCGCCCACTCATCGAAGGAGAGCTTGTCGCTGAGGTCGAAGATGTAGTTCATATCGGCGTCCGTCGGCTCCTGCGTCTGCGTCTCGGCGCCTTCACCGGCGGCCGCTTCGGTGCCTTCGCCTGCGACGTCCGTCGAAGCGTTTGCATGGATATAATTCTCCACGCTCTCCGCCATCGCGTTCACCGCCTGCGAGAGCGCCGTGGCGCTCATCGTCATGTCTCTGCCGTTCCACGCGCGCTCGACCATATAGGGCGATACCGCGTCGCGGACAACGTCGGACAGTTCCTGTGCGCTGCCCCTCGCTTCATCGAGAAAGGAATATACGCACCAGTCGTTCTCCGCGAGCGTGTAAGCTCCGTCCGCCGTGCTGCGCAGCAGCAACGTCAGCGAAACACCGTCTTTCGATTCACCGCAGCCGTAGCCGGAATTTTCATAGACATAGGCCGCAATATCTTCGACGCTCGTGTCCTCGGACACATCCTCCTCCGTGAAGGCATCCACACGCAGATCGACGCCAAGCTCCTGCGTGAGCTGCGGGAGCATCTTCTCTCCCTGATAGGTCAGCTCGACTGAGCCGAGCTGGTCGGTTTCATCATAGTACGCGCCATACTCCGTCACCGCCAGGGCGGGGACACACAGGGTCAGCGCCAGAAGGAGCGCCGTCAGCAGGGCTGTCATTCTTCTTTTCATGTCCGTCCCCCCTGTCACATCATGAGCAGCGTGGCTCCGATCGAGCCAACGATCGAAAGAAGCGCCGCGATACCGGCAAACATGCCCCAGAATTTTCCCCAGCTGACCGGCAGATCGCCTACGAGCTTTCCGGTCTGCCCGTTCATGGCAAAGAGGAAATCCTTGCCCTGCCATCTGGTATTGAGCATCCACACCGGCATGAGCGCATAATGCACCTTGCCGCGCACGAGATCCGTGCTGCCGGCCTGACGAGTGCAGGTGTCATATCCCTTCACACTGTCGAGCAGTGCGGCATCCAGCGTTCCCATACAGCGCTCATCCGCACGCTCACGGCTCTCTTCTACGCTCACATCGTACTTGTCAGCAAGAAAACCGGGCAGATAGGCCGTGGAAAAGTTCTTCAGTTCATCATAGTCATACGGCTCGATGGAGTCCATGTGGTCATCCGGCATTTTACTCGAGGCATCCACCGGCACCTTTTCAAACGTGACCGAGCCGGCACGGTAAACATCATAGTGCTCCGTTTTCGTGATCTCGTAATCGCCGGAGGTATAGCTGTGCGAGCGGGTCGCCTCATATCTGGCGTCGCCCTGCGCCTTGCCGTCAAACATCCAGAAGGGGACGTAAACGCCGCGTATCTCCTGCACATGATTTTCATCGGTAAAGGCTTTGGGCAGGAGAATTTTTCCCTTGCAGTGCTCCTTGAGCGCTTTGACTGCATCCTCCTTGCCGAGCCGGAACGGAAGGATGAAATCTGGCTTCAGTTCTCCCGAGAACTGCCCCGGCACGACCGTGGGGTTGCCGCAATAGGGGCAGGACGTTGCCGCCGTGCTCTCGTCGCAGAGCAGCTCCGCGCCGCAGCTCGGGCAGCTGTATGCCTTCATGCGTTCCCCCTCCTCGCCCCAGTCCTCGCTGAAGCCGGAGGTATCCCAGTCTCCGCCGTCGGCGGAGGCTTCCTTCTTTTCTGCGGCCTTTTCCTCTGCCGCATGCTGCGCTGCCGCAGCCTTTTCTTCCTTCTCTGCATAAAGCGCCTCGATCTCTGCAACATCGTAGCTGGCGCCGCAGTAATCGCACTCCAGCTTGCCGGAAGCGCCCACAAAGTGCAGCGGTCCGGTACAGCTGGGGCATTGATAGTTGGTTACCTGTGCTGGCATAGATGGTTTCACCTCTTTCATTTTCTCCCATAACGGTGTCCGCAGACGCGGACACCGTTTCCTGTATTGCGGTCAGGGAAAGTCTGCCCTGCATCATTCCGCGTTTACTTGATCGTCATGCTGCTCAGGATGACATCGGGCGCCGTGCCCGGCACGCAGTCCAGCTTTCTCAGTCCGATGGACAGCGCGCGTCCGTCGTCGATCTGCGCAACGTACTCGATCCAGTCGTAGCCGATGTGCTTGTAGGTACGTCCGTGGAAGGTGATGCCGCCGATCTTGCGGTCCGCAATATCCTGATAGTTCTCGAAGTCCTTCTTGTAGTAGTCGAAGTCCTCCACCTTGGCCCGTACCTCGAACCTGATGCTGCCCGCGCCGAAGGCCGTGGGATCGTCGTTTTCCACAAGGCACTTCTTTCCCTCGTCATACGACCAGCCGGACTTCGGGATCTTCGTCGTGATCTTGACCAGCACATCGTCATGTGCAAACTGAGTCACAGTCGCAGAGAAGTCCTTCGTTCCCTCACTTGCGACGGAAGCCTTATTCGCCTCAGCCGCCTCGGCCTTCACGGTGTCGAGATACTTCTCGATGGCCTCCGTGCCGGAGAAGCCGCTCGTGTTGTACGCGCTGACCGTGAAAACATTCGGTTCCTTTTCCGCAAAATTGACATAGATAAAGTGGTTTTCGTTGTCCTTGGAGATCCACTTGTAGTAGCGCTGGTTTCTCTTCATGTGGTCGCTGTACTCTTCCTTGACGAACTTGCCCTCCACACCGAAGTAGTCGGCAATCTCCTCGTAAGTAGTGTCAAAAATGTTGTTATTGACCTCGTTCATCCAGACATAGCCCTTCTGCACCTGCTCCTCGGTCACGATGCCGGTGCCGTCAGGAGCGCTCGTGCCTGCCGCCGTGCCTGCATTGCCGCTGTCCGCCGGCATATCTGCACCGACAGCATCCGGCATGGACTTGCCCGCCTCGATCAGCGGCACATACCAGCTGCTGTAAAGAGCAGGCCACGAATCTTCTTCCATGTCATCCCATGCGGTTCCCCACGGACGGAGATAGATCTCATAATAGAACTCGTCGTCGCCGCTTTCATACCAGCCGTCGATCCGGATCAGATCCTCGTAATCCTCCAGACCCGGATCTATGATCCAGTCTGCGTGCTCCAGATCCACGTCCGTGAAGTAGCCGCTCTCGGATGTCAGCGTGCCGTGTTCGCCGGTACCGGATGTGCTCAGAGTGACCGAAGCCTCGGCCATCGGGTCGTCCTTTGAATAGTCCTCGTCCCAGAGCTTGACGGTGCCGGTCTTATCCGCGCCAATGTCGATGCTGCCGCAGACGTCCCACCATTCGCCCTCCATGTCCTCGTAACCGCCCGAGCAGCCGCTCATCTTCCACCAGCCGTACCAGTCGCCATTCCACCAGTCGAGCAGCGCATCGCCGGTCGCCGCCGCTTCGGAGTCGCCCTCCTTCTGGAATGTTATGGTAACCGTATCATTGCCCCAGAGGTCGGTCAGCGTGATCATACCGTCCTTGAGCGTGCCGTTGCTCTCCAGGCTGTCCCGGGTCATCTTCAGCGTGCCGTTCTCGAGCGTCCACTTGATGTCGGTCGCGTCGCCGCCCAGACAGAACACGCCCTTGCCGCCGTCCTTCAGCTCGATATAGCTTTCGCCTTCCAGAACGTCGTCTATGGAATACCAGTCGCTGCCGTCGCTGGAGTACTCCTCGCCGATGTATTTGCCGAGATTCGGGTCATCGGAGGCTCCGCCTCCCTTGCCGCCGCAGGCGGTAAGGGAGAATATCAGTATCATCACAAGAGATAAAACTTTTTTCATTTCTGACTCCTTTTACCGTCGGTTATATCAAACCGCTGTGTTTCGTGCCCAGCATCCTTCACGGCCGCGCCGCTCAGCTTTTCTGGATCACATTGCCGTTCTTGTCCGTAAATTTTCCGGTAGCGATCTTGATAAGATCCACGAGCCAGCCGATGCCGAACAGACCGCCGGTGAACAGATAGAGCACGCCCGTGCCGATCTTGCCTGCATAGAAGCGATGAATTCCGGCACCGCCGACGAAGATGCACAGCAGCAGGAGCGTCAGCCAGTTCAAGGGCTTGTCCGCGCCGGGCGCGACTGCCGGCGCCACATAGTCCGCGACCGTCTCGCCGGCAAGGATCTTTTTGATGGTGTCGGTCACACCGTCGATGTACTGTCCCTGCAGCATCGGTCTGCTCGCGACACCCTTGATGCCCTTGCGCATAACGCTGTTTTTGCCGACGTCGATGCCGTTGATCGTAGCGCTGCTGCTCTGCGTGACCGGCGTGATCTTGATGTGCGTGCCGTTCTTGACGTGAAGCCAGATGGTAACATCCAGATTCGGCTCCTTTGCGAAAACGATGCGCTCGCCGGGGACGCCGCCCTTGACGGAAAACGGCATCTGGAACGCCGAAGCGCGCTCGTTCAGCCTGTCATAGATCTCCCCGAGCGTCATCGCGTTGGGAATATCGAATTCGCGGGGAAAGGTTGCGGTCATAGAGTCCTTCAAATTTCCAGTCAGATTTGCCATAATCTTTTCCTCCTCTACTGTGTCCTGTTTTTTTGCTTCGCCTTCCCTGTGCAGAGCAGGCGTGCGCTGTGATTACTGCTTCCAGCTGAAGCGGGTCAGCGTTTCCTCCGCCCGGTACGCATCCGGGTTTTCCATGCCGCCCCAGTCCATGATCCGATCGGTGACAAAGTGCTTATAGCTCCCGGAAAGAATGAGTCCGGCCAGCATGCCCGCCAGAAAGATCCAGAGCCGGTGCTTCATCCCACGATATCCCCATCGTCAAAGGGATCGCCGCACTCGGGGCAGAATTTCGGGGGATGCCGCGGGTCAGCCGGCTCCCAGCCGCACTTGTCACACTTATACTGAGGTACGCCGGCAGGCTTTTTCGCGCCGCACTCCGAGCAGAACTTACCCTTGTTCACCGCGCCGCACGAGCAGGTCCAGCCCTCGACGGCAGGCGCCGGTCTGGGACTGCCGCATTCGGGGCAGAACTTTCCGTTGACAGTGGCACCGCAGGAGCACGTCCAGCTGTCCGCGTCGGACTTCGGCTCGGGCTTTTTGCTGCCGCAGTTGGGACAGAAGTTGCCGGTGATGCCGCCCTGGCCGCACGAGCAGGTCCAGTCCTGCACCGCCGGAGCGGGAGCAGGCTGCGCCGCCTGCTGCATCTGCTGTTGCTGCTGACCCATCTGGAAGAGGTTCTGTGCGTTCATGCCGCCGGCCTGACCGGCCATGCCCATTCCCATGAAGGCCATGGCGGGGCCCGCGCCGGTGTTGGCGGCTGCTGCCTTCATCGCCTCACCCTGCGATCCGACAAGGTGCGCTGCCGCGCGGGTGGGGTCCATGAAAGCTGCATTGCGCTGCAGCTCCTTGATCATCTGCTCGTCTTCCTCGTTCGCCTTCACGCTGGAAACGCCGAAGGAGACGATCTCCATGCCGCGCAGGTCGCGCCACTTGCCGGACAGCTGCTCGTTGAGCGCGTCCGCCAGCTCCAGCGTGTGACCGGGCAGAGCGGAGTAGCGGATGCCCATCTCGCTGATCTTTGCAAACGCAGGCTGGAGCGCAGTCAGCAGCTCGGTTTTCATCTGGCCTGCGATATTCTCGGTCTTGTATTCCTCGCTGACATTGCCGCAGACGTTGGTGTAGAACAGCAGCGGATTTTTCAGCCGGATGCTGTACTCACCGAAGCAGCGGATACCGATATCGAGATCAATGCCCGCACGCTGGTCCACTACGCGGAAGGGAACAGGACTGGGGGTGCCGTACTTGTTGCCCGTCAGCTCCTTGGTATTAAAGTAGTAGATGCGCTGATCCTTTGGGGCCTCGCCGCCGAAGGTAAAGCGCTTGCCGATGTTCCGAAAGACGCTCTTCACGCTGTCGCCCAGATCGCCGGAGAAGATACTCGGCTCCGTGGACATATCATAGGTGTATTCGCCCGGCTCGGCGCATACATCGACCACCTTGCCCTGCTCTACGATGAGCATGCACTGTCCGTCCGCAACGGCGATCACGCTGCCATTGGTGATGATGTTGTCGTCGCCGCGCCTGTTGCTCGAGCGTCCCGTTACCTTTTTCTGCCCCTTCACCGCCAGCACATCCGCGGGGATCGCCTCGCAGTAAAAGTATTCCTTCCACTGGTCGGCCATCACGCCGCCTGCTGCGCCCAATGCCGCTTTGATAAGTCCCATAATCTTCGTCTCCTTTTTTATCTTGGGCAACACCGCACAGTGAAAGCTGCGGCGGCACTGCCCTGAAATCGTTTTTCTCCAATCAATGACTGCTGCTCCGCCGCCGGGGCTGCAAACCGCTGTTACGTCTCCGTCAGGAAGGTGTTTCCGCTCACAAGGAACGGATCCTGATCCGTGATGGGCCAGGTAAACCAGCTCTCGTCCCACGGCCGCTTCATAAACAGGCACAGCCTTGCGTTCTTCTCCGGGATGGAAAGCGAGAACCACTGCGGCTCGTCAATCCCGAGCGTACCCTCATACAGCACCGTATCCGTGATCCATTCTCCCAGCGTGCCGTCCGCATTCTGCTCGGCACTGCCTGTGCAGAACTGGATATCCGTCTCGTACCAGCGCCCCACCAGCAGGATTCTGTTCTGACCGCCCTTTTCCAGTGCGGTCATGGGGAGCGCCTCCAGCGGCTGCGCGACCTCCGCAGGCGGATCCCGCCAGTAAAATATCAGCGCATCGTCCGGCTCGTCCGCCAGAGTCAGCGTCAGCGTCTCCGGCAGAAAGCTGTCCGAGCGTGTGTAGACTGTCTGCGGGCCGTCCGGGGCATCAGAGCGCCGGAGGTGCAGGGTGTTCCGCTCTGTCAGCGCCGCAAGATACTCTGCGCCGGACTCCTCGGAAAACAGCCGTGCCGACCATGGTTCGCCGGAAAAGCCGTCCGACAGAGCCTCCTCCCGTTTTTCCACCAGCAGCTCCTTCTGTGTCTCGTATTGCGGCGTATCCGTATCCAGCAGGCGGGCGCTGTAATACTCCGCCCGCAGGATATAGCCGCCTTCCTCGCCGTCAGACCACCGGCGCTCGATGTTCAGCAGAGAAGCCATGTGCTTCTCCCCGGCACCGGGCTCGCCGCCGGTCATCCGCCAGGTCCCTTCCAGATCTGCGATGCAGAGCGCTCCGCCGGAATCCGGCTTCTGCGCCGGTTCAAAATAAAACCGGTCTCCGTAAGGGGTCTCCAGCATCACGGAACGATCCTTTTCCATGCGTCCATCCATGGTGACGAGCTCTCCGTCATAATCCTCTCCGGTCAGCCGCAGGACATTGTCCGCTCCCAGCCACCATTCGACGTTTATCAGGTAGGAGGCATAGCCAAAGCCCAGCACCTCTCGGAACAGCGCTGTTCCGTCCTCATTAAGGTAGAGGTCCGCCCACCATTTTTCCGTAGGCATGGTGCTGACCTCCGTACGGTCAAAGGAGGGATTGTAGGACTCATGCCGCACGGCGGTCCAGTAGCAGTCGTCAGGCGATGCAGGCGTCAGCAGCGGACTGCCTTCTCCTTCACCGCCTCCGGAAGGAGGAGGGACCGTGCCCGGCCGGCTGCCGCAGGCGTTCAGACAGAGTGCCAGCAGCAGCGCCGACGCCAGCGTAAGATATTTTCTGCCCATAGCGTTATCCCCATGCATCCGGCGCCGTGACCGGCAGACAGCTGCATGGCGTCCTCCTTTCTCGCATCATTTGTGAGGCTGCCGAAGGGTTTCGCTGCTCCGACTGACGCAGAACACGAATCGCCCGAAAGCATCAAAACTGTTATCGATGAGTGCGGCTCCAGTTTTCGCTGCCGCCGGATTTGGTGTAGTCATGACCGTTGGCGGCCTCCATGGCGTACCAGTATGCCCAGTGGCTCTCGGTCACGTCCGCAAAGGTTCGAAGCTCACCGATATGGCTGCGGATATAGGTCTGATCCGCGCTGCGTTCCAGCAGACGGCAGGTGACCGCCGCTACCTCGGCGCGGGTGATGGAGTGCTCCGGCTTAAAGGTTCCGTCCTCATAGCCGGTGACCCAGCCGCGGGTGGCTGCAAAGTTGATATATTTGACTGCCCAGTGGGTGTCCGGCACGTCGGTGAAGCTCGCGCTGCCCTGAGTCAGCTTTTCAAAGCGGCTGGCAATGGCGGCGAACTCAGCGCGGGTCACTGGAGCGTCGGGACGGAAGCTGCCGTCCTCATATCCGGTGACGATGCCGAACTGCTGCATATAGCCGATGTAGTTGGCCGCCCAGCAGTCCTTCGCCACATCGTTGAAGGTGCTGGAATAGGTCTTATCCGCCTCGATCTGCTCGGTCAGCAGGCGGGCGAACATGGTGGTCACCTCGGCGCGGGTCATGTTGCGCTCCGGTCCGAAGGTGCCGTCGGCGTAGCCAACCAGAAAGGCGTAGTGGTCGCGCCGGTTCAGCTCCGCCGCCCTGCGGTTGACGAAGGTCACAGGAGAATAGGTCTTGCCATCCATCGTGACACGGGAACCGCTGACGGTCAGCTCATAAGTCTTGTCCGAGGTCACATAACCCTCCGGAGCCGCCTTTTCCAGCAGCGTATAGGTGCCGCTGTCGACCTTGGTGAAGCGCACGATGCCGCTGGCGTTCGAGGTGGCCTGATAGGCCTCCCGCCCCCGGCTGTCCTTCAGCACGAAGGATGCGCCGGCAAGGGGCTTGCCCAGAGCGTCGGTCTTGTTTACCGTGATGGACGCGCTGCTGGAGCCGCCGCCACCGCCGCCGGAGCTGCGGGTGTAGGTGTTGATGAAGGTCATCTTGTCCGCCGGTGCCTCGGAATCCACATAATAGACACCGTTTTCGCTTTCCTCCCGCTTTGTGGCGTGGATGACAAGGCGGTATTCATTCGCGTCCGTCTCCGGCTGCGTATCAGCAGGCGGATTATTGACAAGCGGCGCATCTACATCTACGATATAGCCGGTTCGCTCCGGCAGGATGTGCCATACCGCGTCGTCATACGTCCAGTTGGCGCCTCCTGCGTTCTTTTCCCTGACATAGAAGCCCTCGCAGACCAGATCACGCACCTGATCCGCCGGTCCGGAAATGACCAGTTTGCCATCGTAATCGCCCGCGCCGTTGGTGGTGACAGCAGCCGTATAAAGTTCCTTCGCGTGCTCCTCCATGCTTCCGACGCCGACATCGAAGATCTCCAGCTCGAAGGTCTCCCGTCCGGGAGCGGCGCTGCCGCCCAGCTTCACTGTCTTGGTGAAGGGGAGCTCATATCGGGTCTCGCTGTATGTATAGGTGTTGGTAAACTCCGCTTTTCTGTAATACACATCATTTCCGGGAACATGGATATTTAGATCCATTGAGCCATATTCAATGTCATACCAGAAAGTCAGCGCATATTCCTCATTAGAATAGTTCCATCCCGGTTTGCCGTCATTCTTCTCCCTGAGCAGGAAGGTCTTGCTGTACCAGGCGACTGTATCCGTGCCGGACTTGGGGACGGCATCCCAGTGATAGGCGGTATAATCATTTGTCCACGAGACTTTGAAAGAGAACGTTTTCTCCACATCGCCGGCCCCGGTCGTGGACAGCTTCAATTTCTCCACACCAATACCGTAGTAGGAAAGGGGATGCTTCTCATCCCGAGCCGTGTCCTCCACTTCAAATTCAAAGGTCTCAGCGGGAGGTGTTTCCGTGCCGGTTTGCTGGACATGTTTCACGACCGAAATCTCCACTTTGATGTCTGCTTTTTCATACGTGTTTGTGTCGGAACTGCCCGGCACCTTGCCCAACTCATCTGCCAATGCCATAGGAACAAGCATTCCCATCGCTGTCACAAGACAGAGCAGACGACTCAACAGTCTCCCTGCATTCTTTCGTTTCCTCATGTTCATATGGTTCCATCTCCTTCTGTTGTAATTTTTCCGTCCGCCCCGGCAGGAGGCTCCCGTGCATCCGAGGTCTCACCTGCCACAATTCTGCCGCGCACCCGCAGCTTGTTCGCACAGGCAATGCACAGATCCAGATCCTCGCAGATCAGAAAGCATCGGTCGCACACCAGCCTGCCGCAGACCGGACAATAGTTGAAAATCTCTGCGGCCTCCGCCGCGGCCATTTCCCGGGCGGCCTCCCGTTCCCGCTCGTAGAGCGTGCGGAAGATCGTGCGCATCCCCTCCGGCTCCGGCTCCGCGCCGGCTTTGGAAAAGCGGATGGGAGTACTGTGCCATATTCCGCTGCATTCCTGACAGCGAACGAGAAAGCGAAACTCCTCAACAGTGGAGCAGTCTCCCATTGCCTCCTTCACGACCCGCTTCATGTATCCGTCCCTCCTCTCCGGCAGTTCTTCCAATCGCGGCTTTGATGATTTATTCATATCAGTTTTTACAGGAAAAAAATATAGGCCTGAGTCATGGTTTTGGGGCAAAAACGCCAAAACATGACTCAGGCATAGACGGAATGCACAAACACAGGCATCACCTTTTGGGTGTTTTCAACAAAGAGAAAACAGCCCGGATTTCCGCGCAAACGCACAAAAACCGAGGACATATGCCTCGGTTTCCGCACAGGAGCTTTCTTCCTTTATTTACCGCCGCCCTGAAGCAGCTCCTCCAGCCGCTCACAGCGCCGGAGAACATCCAGATATGCCTTCAGGCTGTCGTAGGAATTCACGCCCAGCTTACTGTAGATATGGCTGTTATGCCCCTTTACAGTGCCCACGCTGATAAACAGCAGACCGGAAATATCCTTGACCGCATAGCCCTCGGCATAGTAGCGCAGGATCACGCGCTCCGTACCGGTCAGTCCCTTCGCCCGGTCGATCAGCTCGGACACAAGGCTTTCCACCTGCCACGGCAGGGCATCCTCGGACGGTCTCTCCCGCAGACGGCTGTGAAAATAGGCCGTCAGCTCGTCGATCTCCCGAATGCCCGTAGGCTGCCAGTCCTGCTCCTGACTTCTGGCTGCGGCAAAGCCCTGCGTGATCGGCATGGAAAAGCGGCGGGAAAGTGCGGCGGCCAGCGCCAGCATCCCCACCAGAAAGCCGAGGGAACCCAGCACCCAGCCGATGCGGGCACTCTGCGCCCGGTTGCGGTATCCGCTCTCCGGCACCAGCGTTACTGCCGCCAGCGGATAGCCGTCCGCCAGCCGTCCGGGGATGATCTGATACTTGCCGAGATAGGCCGTATCGTTCCATATAAAGGTATCGTAGTCCCGGCCGCCGCGAATCTTCATCTCGCCCGAGGCCGACAGATTCGTTCCCTCCGTGCTGCCCAGCATGGCCTTGTCCAGAAGCAGGGTATCCCCGTTCATGGGCGCCAGCAGCATCACAAAGCTGCCGTAAGGGCCGGAGACCGTGCTGTGAGACAGTCCGAAGTAGAGCTCGCTCAGCTCCATACCGCAGACACCGCGCACCGTTCCGCTCCCGTCCCGCACAGGGACGCACAGCAGCGTCACATTCTCCCAGGTATCCAGCAGCGGCACCCGCTCTGTCCAGAGACAGCCTCCGGAAAGCCGGTCGCCCTCCCACGTCATGACCTGCCGGTAGCCGGGGATCAGAGACGTGTCAAGCTCCGGATTCCAGCGGTTGTGCAGCTGCAGGCCGTTTGCCCGTGCAGCATCCACCGTTCCCCGGAAGCAGGCTGTACTGCCGCTCGGATGGGCAGAGCGCAGACCGGAATAGCGCAGATACACTCCCATGCGGGAGGTTTTAGACTGCGGCAGCGATGTATTGGCTGTAGCATCCAGACAGAAATACACGCCGCTGCAGGTGCTCCCCGCCATAGTGGTCTCCAGCGAAGGGATCAGCGCGGTCTCCAGCTCTGCGATAAGGGCCGGATCGTCATTCAGCGCATCGAAGGAGAGACTGCGGCTGGCAAGAAAGCGCTCCAGTTCTCCGCTGACCGTTTCAGAAAGCTCAATGCCCTGCGCGGAGAGCGCATCCATCTGCGCGGTGAAGAGCGCAGCGTTGTTATTCTGCTGCAACGCCGCCGTTTCTCCAAACTGACGCGCTGTGCGGGAGAGAACACCCGTTACGCTCAGCAGGAGCAGCGCGGCAGCCAGCATCGCCAGCGCCATGCACAGCCAGTACAGCACCAGACTTCTGCCGATGCTGCGGTTACCCGCCGGAATATCCGTTTTGGCCAGACGCCTGCTCCGCAGCATGAGAATTCCCCCTTTCCTGTTATCTGTCATAGCTTTTCCGGAGCTCCTCCAGCGTGGTTTCCATCAGCGTATCCAGTGCTGCCGCGCCCTGCTGCTGATACTGTGCCCGCCCGGCCGCCAGACGCAGACGCGCCGTTTTTTCAAAGCGGGTCTCCAGAGACAGATAGTCCTCCCGCTGGGGCGGCACATAGAACGTATAGTCCTGCCTTGTTTTCAGAAAGGCCTCATACAGCGAAGCATACATAGGATCTGTCAGCGTTTGAATAGCAGCAGGCAGGTCGCGGTCAAAGCCCTCTTTTGTCACCGGCATATAACCGAGAGAGGTAGCGAAATCCACGTTCCGCTTCGGCTCGGTCAGCCACTTGAGGAAGGTCATGCAGGCTTTTTCGCGCTCCGGTGTGGATTTCACGGTACAGATTCCCGTTCCGCGCTGCATGACCAGCTTTTCTCCGCCCTCAAAGATAGGACAGGGCAGCGAAATGATCTCGACCTTTTCGGTGCGGTTGTTCTCATCGGTCACTACGTCGGAATAGTACAGCACACTGGCAGACGAGGCAACGGATGCGATCACATCGCCGGTGCGCAGCGGTTCGGTGGCGTAGCCGCTGCCCAGCCACAGTCCGCCGGTCAGCGCGGCTCTGGCGTAAGGCTTCCACGCGCGGGTAAACGCAGGACCGAAGGCGATGCCGTCCTTGTCAAAAAAGCTCTCTCCCAGCGATTCCACGCCCACCTGAAAGTAGTTGAAGTGGTAATCGTGGACGAAAAAGCTCTTGCCGCCCGACCATTCCGCATATCGCTCCGCCATCGCGTACAGTCCCTCCCAGGTGGACAGCTCGTCCAGAGCTGCGCCGGTTTCGGCGGAAAAACGGTCGAAAGCCGTCTTGTTCACAAAGAGGATCTCCGTGGATTTTGCCAGCGGCAGAATGACCAGACGATCATCGACCGTCCCTTCCTCAATAAATTCCGGAAGGTAGGAATCCAGCTCTTCGTCTGTGAAATAGTCGTGATAATCCGCCAGAATGTTCTCATCCGGCAGGGCCAGCACGGTCTTGGGGTAGGACACGAACAGATCGGGCAAAGCGGGCGCGCCGGGGTCCTTGTAGGCGGCCGCCAGCACGTTTTCATGGATCACGCCGCTGTTGCTGACGCTGTCTACCCGCACACGAATGCCCTGCTCCTGCCCGACAGTATGGTTAAACTCATCCACCAGCGTATTCATGGGCGAGTTTACCTCGCCGCCGTAAACGTGCCAGAGGGTAATGGTGATCGGTTCTCTGTTGTTTTCCCCGCAGGCGGCGAGGCACAGCACAAGACCGGCAGCCAGCGCCGCCAGCATAAAAATTCGTTTTTTCATGGGTATGCCTCTTTCCTTTTCTTTCCTTGTAAAAGTAAGGTGGGATATGATACAATGGAACTGTAATCGAGAGGTCGCTCCCGCTCGCGTGCGGCTCGCTGACGAACGGAGTTCCCCTCTCGCTCCACGGATCATTTTTACGATGCCGAACCGGCTTCGGCGGCTTCGTACACCCTTCTTATACCACAGTTTTCAGATTCTGTCTGTCCCCTAAATCCTCGATTCTGGGTACAAATCGAAAAAAAATTTCAAAAAATCCGCGCTTTCATCGAACATCTGTTCTATTTTGGAGGTTTTTCCCATGAAAAAGCGTTTTCTGCCTCTGCTGCTGTCAGCAGTCCTTCTCCTGGCGCTCTCCGGTTGCGGAGAGGACACTTTGCTGGAAAAAAATGACCCGGTCACTATCGATTTCTGGCATGTCTACGGCGAGCAGTCCGGCTCTCCGATGGATGCGCTGGTGCAGGAGTTCAACAGCACCATCGGTCAGGACACCGGCGTCCGCGTGCGGGTCTCCAACCTGTCCAGTGCGGCCGAGATCGGCGGCTTTCTCAAGGAAGCGCAGAACGGCGGCGACCTGCTCAATATGCCCGACCTGTTCACCTGCCACCTCGCTGACGCGGCCGCTCTGGGCGAGGAAAATCTGGTGGACTGGCGCGACTGGTTCACGGAGGAGGAGCTTTCCGACTTCGTGCCCGGCTTTCTTGAGGACGGCACGAGCGCGGACGGCAGGCTGCTGCTTTTCCCGATCTCCAAATCCACCCAGCTTTTCATGTGCAACGGCACCGGTTTCGACCGCTTTTCCGAGGCCTGCGGCGTGAAATATGAGGATCTCGCCACCTGGGACGGCTTTTACGACGCAGCCGCCAGATTCCATGACTGGTCGGGCGGCAGGACATTCTGTGCGCTGGACTATCCCATCCGGGCCGTCGAGCTTCGCGCCATGGAGTGCGGAAGCGGCAATTTTTATACCGAAAACGGCTGGTACGACCCGAATAACGCCGTTTTCAAGGAGAGCTGGATGCAGTTCGCCCGTGCGCTCGCTCAGGGGCACGTGGTGGTCTCCGACCTCTACTCCAACACGCAGGTGATGACCGGCGAGGTGCTTTCCGGTCTGGGTTCCTCTGCCGCAATCCTCTACTATAACGATACCGTCACCTATCGCGACGGTACGCAGGAGCCGATGGATCTCCATGTGCGGCCTATGCCCAGAACCGCAGGCCGCGACGCCCTGATGACGCAGGCCGGAGTTGGTCTTGGCGCCTGCAGGACCACCGACCAGAAGGCGGAGGCGGCGGCGCTCTTCGTCCGCTGGCTGACCGAGCCGGAGCGAAATCTGGATTTCGTGGCGCAGACCGGCTATATGCCGGTGCGCATCGGCGCCTTTGACGACATCGAAAATTACGACGGGTTCCCCGAACCGGCGGAGAGCTACCGGCAGCTTTATGCCGCGCTGAAAACCATGCGGGAGGACTATACTCCCGTGTCCGAGCCGCGCTTCGCGGACTATTACAGCAAGGTTTCCGTCCTCTACGACGGGCTGCGTCAGATGCAGCAGGAGCTGCCCCGGCGCGCCGCGTCCGGCGAGGATGTGGACGCACTGGCGGAGGAGACATGGGCGCTGCTCTGCTCCATCCGGTAAATCATCCCACGATTTTTGGAGGATATGGATCATGACGCGATCCTCTCTTTCTGAATTTCATAATATCCGCCGCTCCATGCAGAAGCGGCTAGCGTTTTATATGATCACTCTGGCTCTCATTCTGGCGGCAGCGCTGGTGGCGGGTCTGTTTTTCTTCAATCAGCTGAAAAGCCCCCGCGAAGAGCTGGTCACATCGCTGAATTTCCGCATGGAGGCCTTCGCCTCGGATATGGCATCTCTGTGGCGGAACGTTGCCGTCATGGGCATCCACCTCTCCGAGGACATGACCGCCATCGTGGAGGAGCAGACGCCGGATCTGTCGGCGGCGAGCTGGGATCCGGACACCGCAGAGCGTCTGCAGGGAGCCATGCTGGATTCGCTGTGTCAGTACGTCCGGCAGGCAGACTGCTCCGGCGCGTTTGTGATGCTGAACGCCTCTTTGAGCGGCGATGACTTCCGCAGCGGTCTGTTTCTCCAGCGCGGCAACTCTGCCCGCATGAGCAGCGATCTGCTGCTCTACCGGGGCATGGCCGGCGCCGGGCGGCAGAATCATGTGATGCCCCACCGAAAGTGGGCGCAGGAATTCAGGCTTTCGGATTTCCCCGGCCTTGCCGAGCATCTGAATACCGCCTCCGCCCCCATTGACCGCGACTGCCGGACGACCGAGTTGCTGACCCTGCCGGGCACCTCGGAGCGCGCGATCCTGCTGACCGTTCCCATGCTGGGAGCGGACGGCACGGTATACGGCCTGTGCGGCTTTTCCATCAATCAGACCTACTTCTCCGCCCACCACATTCAGCCCTCCGGCATGAGCAGCCTTGCCTGCGTTCTGTCGGACGGCGCGGACGGTCTGGACGCTTCTCAAAGCCTCGTCACCTATCCCGCCGATGGCTTCTGCTTCGTGCCGGAGGAACGGCTGACGGAAAAAAGCATCCGGGAGGGACTGACGGCGTACAGCGGGACAGAGTCCTCCTTTGTGGGACTTTCCCAGCCGTTTCTCGCAGCTGTCGGAGATCCGGAGCCGCATACGCTCACTGTGCTGTTTCCCCGGCGCACCTATCACGGCATTCTGCTGAAAAGCGTTCTGGAGATCGGCGGACTTTTGCTGCTGCTGCTGTTTTTCGGCGTGGTCTGCTGTCTTTACTATACCCGCCGCTATCTGCGCCCCGTCATGCGGGACATCGAGCTTCTCAAGGAAGAGGACTGCGGCGGCGCGCAGATGACCTTCGACGAGCTTCGTCCCGTCTCCGCGAAGCTGCGCTTCCATGAGCAGACGATTACCGATCTGGAAACGGAAAAGCAGGGCATACAGCAGCGTGCCGATCTCTTCCGCTCGCAGAATGAACAGCTTCGCAGCGAAAAGCAGGATCTGCAGGGACAGGTCGAGAATATGCAGAATCAGGTAGAGGATACGCAGGTACAGCTGGATGATTCACTCATGGAGATCCGCCGTCTGGCCTATCTGGGAAAAAAAGAGCTGGATTCGAAGGACTATGAGAACTTTCTGGCCGGCTATGCCCGGCTCAGCTCCAAGGAGCTCGAGATCTGCGATGCGCTCGCCCGAGGCCTCAGCGCCCGTCAGTGCGCAGAACTGATCGGCAGCGCCCCGAGCACCATTGATACCTACCGGAAGCGGATCTACGAAAAGACGAAGATCCATAAGATCCGCCATCTCCAGCTCTGCTACGCGCTCATGCAGATGGAACGGGAGCAGACGAAACAAGAATAGCGAAAAAAAGACCGGGACTGTCTCATTAGGAGACAGTCCCGGTCCTTTTTTCAGTTGTCGTCGTGCTTTTTCTTCCGGCCGAGGAACGCCAGTCCCAGAGCGGACAGTGCACAGAGCGCCGCCCACAGGCCGCCGATGTCGCCGGTTTTCGGAACGCTCGACGTCGGAACCTCGTCCTTGATCGTGACGGTTTCCTGCTTCCCGGTCTCCTCCGGCTTTTTTTCGTCAGTGCCGGTCGGGATCTCGCCGTCCGCGATATCCTGTGCATTGACCGGCGGAAGCGGAGAGGTCGGGGTCGGATCGTCCGGAATATCTACCGGAGGATTGGTCGGATCGTCAGGCTTGGGATCCGGCTTGGGATCCGGCTTCGGGTCGGGTCTGTGATGGCCGCCGCCACCGCCGCCGCCTGGATTGTCGCTCTTTTTCGTGTTGGTGACCGTGAAGCCGTTCTGCGCATCGCCGGAAACCGCAGTGTCATAGCCCTCTACCGTCTCCTCGGAGACCGAATAGGTGAAGCCGCTGTCCAGACCGGTAAACGTATGCGACCATGCGCCGCCGTCCTTGTCGAGCGACTTTTCGCTCAGCAGGGCCGTACCGATCACCGTGCTGCTGCCTGCCGCATCTGTGCGAATCAGATTGATGGTTACTGCGGACGGGTAGCTCTCGCCGCCCTTCCAGACCTTGTGTACGGTAATGTCGATCGGCTCCGTCGGGGTATCGTTTCCGTCGAGGATGACCTCGCCGTTCGTGCCGATGCCGCCGCCGCGCGGCGCTGTGTTGCCCTGAATGAACAGCTCCGCCGCCTTTTCCGCCATTGCCCTGCCGTCTGCGGAAACGAGCGCCTTGAGCGCATAGCTCCTGCTCTCGCCTGCCGCCGGTGCAGCCGGGCTGCCCGGGTTTTGTGCGTCGAACCGTTCATTGCCGCAGCCGCCGAACTGTCCTGCGCTGATCAGCGCGTTGTCGCGGTACCAGGTGACCAGCGCTCCGCCAAGCTGTCTGCCGGAGAAGCTGCTGGAATAGCCGCTCTCCTTGGACAGGAATGCAAGGTCATCGCCCGCCTGCTTTGCGGTGTTGCCGAATACGGCGCTGTCCGTACCGAGGGAGACCGTGCCGGTCGGGCAGGACCAGATGCCGCCGCCCATAATTTCTGCGGTATTGCCGGTAACGAGTGCCTTTTCGATGCGGATATTGTACGGAGGCGTGCTGACATAGACACCGCCGCCGTTCATGCCTGCCTTGTTGTTTACGATAAAGCCGCCGCGGAGGACAACCGTATTCTGCGAAAAGCTGTAAACGCCGCCGCCGCAGGAGGCGGAATTGTTCGAGATCGTGCCGCCGTTCATGGTGAACCGGCCGCCGTCGTTCTTCGCCTCATTCGCAGTCGCAACGCCGCCGCCCATGCCGTTGCCTGCCGCACGGTTTCCGGTGATGGTGCCGCCGTTCATAGTGAATTCCGCGTTGTCCTGTACAAAGACACCGCCGCCGCCTGCGTTGACCGTCGCGGTCGTCGCGTTTGCGGTATTGCCGGAGATCGTGCCGTCGTTCATGACAAACCTTGCAGCGGTGCTCTCGTTATAGACGCCGCCCGGCAGACCCACCAGAACGCCCGCGCCGCGGGTGCCGGTGCCGTCGGAGATCGTGCCGCCGTCCATGGTGAACACAGAGCCTTCTTTGACCAGAACGCCTGCCGAAGCATTGTCCGCTGCCGCGGTGTTCGCCGTGATGCAGCCGTCCGTCATGTTCATCGTGCCGTTATTCAGAACGACCGCGCCGCTGTACTGGTTGGTGAACCGGTTTTCCGTGATCGTGCCGCCGTTCATGGTCAGAGAGCCGCCGCCGTCAACATAGATAACGCCGCTGTCTGCGCTGTCGCTGGCAAGGCCGAAAATTCTGCCGCCGGAAAGCGTCAGCGAGCCATTTACCTGTGCGAACCGGCCGCCGGTGATGTGATGGCACTTGAAGGTGAACGTGCCGTCAAGGATCAGCGCCGCGCCCTCCTCGATTTCGAATACCGGGCCGCGGAAGTTTTTGACGGTCGCAGCCGTGAGGTTTTTGCCGCCGTCCGTCAGCGTAACGGTTTTTCCCTTCGGAACGGTCACGGTCGCATCGAGCGCAAAGCTTCGGGTCGCGGTGATGACAGCGCCGTCCTCAGCGTTGTTGATCGCCGTCTGAAGCGTGGTCGCATCATCGTCCGCATAGATCTGCGGGCCCTCGATGGACTGCACGGTATAAACCATAATCGCTTCGACCTCTGCCGGCATGCTATCGAAGGTAGAAATGGGGTTGAGTTTTACCTTCTCCTTCGATACCGAGACCTCGGATCTGGCCGCCTCGATGACAAAGGAGGTGATCGCCTTGTCGTTTGCAAAAGCGCCGGTATCGATTGCGAGCAGACGGCTCGACTGGCCGTCCTTGCAGCCGATCTGTACGCTGGTCAGTTTTTTACAGTTGAAGAAGGCGAGGCTGCCGATCGACTGCACGCTGTCCGGAAGCACAGCCTCCGTGATGCCGGTCGCGCGGAAGGTATTTTCGCCGATTTTCTCAATGCTCTCGGGCAGGACCAGTTTGCCGGTCAGCTTTACTGCACCGTTGAACGCGCCGGCTCCGAGCGACTCAAGATTTGCAAAGGAGGTTTCATCCACTTCAAACGGAACCTGCACACTCGCGAGCGCCGAAGCGCCGATCACGCGCAGATTGGAAAGCTCCAGACCCTCCAGCTCCGTGATGCCGGTATATTTTCTGGAAATATATGCCCGGCAGTTTGCAAAGGCCTTGTCACCGAGACGGGTGACATTGCCGAGGCCGGTCACGCCGGTCAGACGGAAGCAGTGGTCGAAGGCCTCCTGCGGAATTTCGGTCACATTGTCCAGACCGGTCACGCGGGACAGGTACAGGCAGTTTTTGAAGGCCGCCCGGCCGAGGTTCGTCACGCTGTCCAGCGCGAGCTCGCCGGCGAACGGAACATAAACGTTGCCGTTTTCTCCGCTCTGATCGTCCGAGCCGAATGCGTAGCTGCCGATCTCGGTGATTTTTTCCGTGCCGGTAATGTTCGTCAGTGCGGAGCAGTGCTGAAATGCCTTGTCGCCGATGCGCGCGGATACATGGTTGAAGTCTACGCTCTTGAGCGAGGTCAGACCGGCGAACGCACCTGCTTTGATCTCGGTCAGCGAATCCGGCAGCGTAATGCTCTCGAGTGCGGTGTTCCGAAACGCTCTGCTGCCGATGACCTCCAGTCCCTCCGGCAGGTCGATCTGCGTCAGCGAGGTGCAGCCGCTGAACGCCGCCGTCTCGATCTCCCTGAGGGTATCCGGAAGGCCTACATGCGTCAGCGAGGTACAGCCCATAAACAGAGAGTTGTTCAGGCTCGTGATCGGCGCCTGAATGTCCACGCTGGTAAGGTTCGTGTTGTTCTGGATACCGCGCAGAACACTTACCACATCATAGCTTTCATCATTCCAGGTTACGGACGCCGGGATGACAAGCTCGGACGCATTACCCGTGTAGTCCTGCACCGAAACGCCGCCGTCTACCACGGAATACTTGATACCGTCCTCGGTAGTGAAGTCGGTGACGCGCGCCTCGACCTCAGCCGGTGCGGCCTCGTCAGCCGTCAGCGCCGCCGGGGTTGCCGACGCTGCCGGGTTTTCCGGTGCTGCCGGATTTTCCGGTGCGGCCGGATTTTCCGGTGCTGCCGGGTTTTCCGGCGCTGCCGGGTTTTCCGGTGCTGCCGGGTTTTCCGGCGCTGCCGGGTTTTCCGGTGCGGCCGGGTTTTCCGGTGCGGCCGGATTTTCCGGTGCTGCCGGGTTTTCCGGTGCTGCCGGGTTTTCCGGTGCAGCCGGGGGCTCCGGTGCTGTATCGACTGTGCTCTCCTCGGAAGCCGCAGCCGTCGATTCTGCTTCCAGCTCTGCCGCAAATGCGCTGTATGTTCCCATACCGAACGTCAGATTGAGCGACAGCATGACAGCAAGCAATCTCTTGAAATATCTCTGCCTGTTACTCATAATATCAGTCCTTTATCATGAAGTCTCACAGTTCGCTGTACCCGTCCGGGCATCGGCTCCGGTACGGTGCTCCCCTTGTATGATATAAGGATACCACGCAGCGGTTACAGAAAAAGATATATTTTCTGTAACCCTCTTCAAAATGTATCAGCAGAAATGCACTAAAATGCGATTGAATTTTTGTTACATATGTCCAATCCCTTATTTTCTGAACGCGCTTTCCCGGCAGCAGCCTCACCTTTTTCGAGGACCGCGACCGCTCCGGCTATACCTTTGAGCAGCGCGAAGGCTATCAGGAGATGCGCAGGCAGGACGATCAGGCGGGAAGGCAAGGCTGCATGGGCGCTTGTGACCGGGCATGGCGCTCGATACCGTCAACCGCATCACCGAGCTGTGAGCGGAAATCAATCAATCGAACAGAAAAAGGGCGAAACCATGCGGTTTCGCCCTTTGTTTGTTAAAAACGGAGACGGCCGATCGGCTCCGGCTCAGTAGCTGACGATCAATCCGCCGCGCTCGGCGTAGTAGCTGCAGAGCCCGCGGGTCGGCAGGATCTCGATACTGGTATTTTCCCAGATATCCAGAATGCTGTTTTTCAGCGTCTGAGCCAGTGCGAAATTATCACAATGGCTGATCGCAACATTTCCGCCGATGAATCCGTGCTCCTTCATGGTGCTGACCAGCGTCTGTACGGCCTTTTTCGCACCGCGCGCCTTGCTTTCAAATGCGATCTTTCCCTCGTCGCTGCCGCTGCCGATGCCCCAGATGCCGAGAGCCTTGGCGAGCATACCCGTCAGACGGTGGATGCGTCCGTTCTTGATCAGGTTGTCAAACGAGGAGAGCGCAAAGAGGATTCTGGTTTTCTGCAGAAAACCTCTGGCGTGCGCCGCAATATCGTCAAAGGCATGACCCTGCCGGATCAGGCGCTCGATCTCCTTTACGCAGAGCAGAACCTCCGGTCCGGTGGAAAAGGAGTCCAGAATGACGATCTTTTTATCCGGATCTTTCTCCAGCGCCATATCTCTTGCCGCAAGAGCGCTGTTCATGCTGCCGGACAGCTGCGAGGAAATGGTGATCGCGATCGCGCAGTCCGCCTGTTCAAACTGCGCCAGCCATGCGTCCGGCGTGGGGCAGGAGGTGTGGCTGGCCGAGCGTTCCTGCTCCATGGCGGAGAGCATTTCCATCGTATCCAGATGCTCGTCATCGACAAAATCCCGCTCCCCGATGCGGATGGTAAACGGCACACTGGTCAGCCGGATCCCTCCGTCCGGACTGGAGGAAGGGAGCAGATCACAGCTTGAATCCGTAATAATGTTCCAGTTCATATGTTTTTTCCTTTCTCTTTTACCGAAAATTTTCAGTGTTATCGCAGGGAAAGCGCGCTCTCTCGCAGTCGGTCGATCTGCACCGCACACGGCAGCCGGCCTGTCCTGCACATTTTCCTTCATAAAACAGAAAATAAAAAATGCGCGGTCTTGATGTTTTATTTATTATATAACAGAACGCGCATTTGATAAATAAAAAGTTTTACAGATGTTTGCAGATGCCGGTATGGCCGTCAGCGGGTCAGATATTGCAGGATCAGCACAAGGATCAGCATATGTACGGGATAAAAGGCATAGCAGGCATACTGGAATGGCTTGCTGTGATAGCCCTGCCGTCCGCGGTACAGCCAGATGGGAAGGAGCGCCAGAAGTGCAAGCCCCTGCTGACAGATCTCAAATTCCATGCCGAATATATGGACAGGATACAGCAGACCGCCCAGCAGCTGCACATTGACCCAGTAGAGGGCGAGAAGCTGTCCTGCCAGACACCACCACTTCCGTCCGCGGAAGAAGTAGAAGATAAAGATCGTCAGCACGCCGGTGCCGTAATAGTCCACCATGCTCAGGGTACCCAGCACTGTGCCGATCAGCACAACAAGCAGGGCGGTGAGCAGATACAGCCATGTTTTCTGCTTTTTACGCACGGTTTCCATCAGATGAATGCCCAGAAGACCGAGCAGCAGCGTCCAGATCACGTTCTGGTGCACCGGATAGAACCAGGTTCCGCCGTACATCAGGTCGAACGGCACTTCGGAGAGCACGGCAAACAGCGCAAGCCGCAGGGCGTATTTCCGGAAGCTGTGGGTGTGAAAATATCCTTCCACCGCCATGAATGCGAAGATGGGGAAAGCCAGCCGTCCGGCACACGTGAGCCAGTCCTGCGCGGGCAGGAGGGTCGCCCAGAGATGATCCATCAGCATCAGCGCCATGGCGAGAATGTGAAGTGCTGCGGCGCTGAGGGAAAAACGGCCGGAGGCGGAAGAGGACAGGTTGTTGGTTGACATACGGGTGCTCCTTTATCGGAATTATTCGGTAATCGGGATGGGAGCCACAGGAATGTGCTCTGCATTTATTATATACAGGAGAGCGGACAGCCGCAATACCGCAGCGATAAACTTTTTTGTGAAATATCCGCTCTCGGCGGGGATGGCACGGCGCACAGACGGAAAACACCCTGCCGACCGGTGCGATCATGCTGCGCTTGCCGAGCATATCGCGCAGCAGTGGACACAGGTGCACAACGATAATTCGATGGGTATAAACAGCAGGAAAGACGAGGAAACTATGGATAATCAAGGAGGTGTCCCCAAATGGAAATGAATATCCATGACGATGCACAGATCGTAGAAATCTGGTTGACAAATGCAGAAAAGACCGACCCTGTGCTGCAAGATGAACTGAAAGGAATCTACGCGGAATATAAAGCGAAAAAATACATGGTCGCCGTGTTTCAGTCGGGACAGGGCGATCTTTATGAGAATACTCGCGATCTGCTGCTGTTCAACCGCCGTCGCGCTGCCGAGCGGGCAGTGCAGGCGCGCAAGGCGGCAGGGGCAGTGAGCGCGGTCAGGCAGATGCCAGTTTTTGGCCGCTTGCAATGTCAAACGGATTGATATACAATCAGCCTGTCGAAGCAGCCCGGCCGAATGCCGCCTGCATTTCTGAATTTGACCGCCAAAACCGAGCGATACCGCAGGAGAAAAGCACCATGACAGAAACCTTCCGCATAGCAGGCTACACCCGTATCTCCGTCGATGACGAGATCGACCGGGACAATGTATCCATCGAGAACCAAAAAGCCATCATCGAGGACATTGTAAAAACGCAGTTTCCCAGCAGCAGCCTCACCTTTTTCGAGGACCGCGACCGCTCCGGCTACACCTTTGAGCAGCGCGAAGGCTATCAGGAGATGCGCCGCGGCCTAATGAGTCATAAGTACGACATCCTCATCATCAAGGACTTTTCCCGATTTTCCCGCCGCAACAGCCGCGGACTGGTGGAGCTGGAAGACCTGCGTGATGCAGGTGTCCGCATTATCTCCATCGGCGACGTCATTGACTTTCCGAACGACGATGACTGGCTGAAAATCCAGTTCCAGTTTCTTGTCAACGAAATGCCGGTCACGGACACCTCACGCAAGGTCCGCAATGTTATCAAACGACGGCAGGCGGACGGCAAATGGCTGTGCGCCGCACCGTACGGCTACATCATCAACACTCAGCAGCAGTTTGAGATCGTGCCGACCGAAGCGGATATTGTGCGCCGGATTTTTGATCTCTACAACAATGATGGCTGGGGCTACAAGAAGATTGCCAATTACCTGACCGAGCAGGGCGTGCCTACGCCGCGCATGTCTGAGCAGATGCGCAGGCAGGCCGAGGGCAGGACGACCAGGCGGGAAGTCAAGGCTGCGTGGGCGCTTGTGACTGTGCAGGGCATCCTCGACAACGATTTCTACATTGGCACGCTGCGGCAGGGTAAGTTTACGCGGGCAAAGATCAACGGCAGGGATATCCGGCGCGACGAGGACGAACAGATCGTTATCGAGAACCACCATCAGCCGATCATCGACTACCGCACGTTTGCGACCACCCGCGCTCTGCGGGAGAAGCGCACCCGCTCGAACTACCGCGGTATCAAGAAATACGATAACGTCTATTCGGGTTTTCTCGAGTGCGGCGACTGCGGCGCACCGATGTTTTCGATGAGCCGTTCGGACATTGCCCCGGCGTACACCTGCGGCACCTATCACCGCCGCGGACGAGCGGGCTGCACGCGCCACCATATCCGCGTAGACAAGCTGGACGAGCTTATGCGGCTGTACATCCGTCGGGTGATGGACGGCTCTGCGGAGATGCTCGACAGGCTGAACACGGAATTGGCCCGTGAGGATAATCAGATCGTGGAAACCGAACAGTCGGCGGACAATCTGGCCGAGGTGCTGGATGATCTGACGGCAGAACTCAAGGCCACCAAGCGCCAGCGCATCCGCGACATTATGAAGCACCCGGAGAACGAGGAAACACTGGGGACGCTGTACGACGAGATGGAAGCCGAGCTGCAAAGCAAGATCAACGGCCTGAATCACCAGATCGAACTGCTGTCCAACAAGCGCAACACGATCATCGAAGTCAACCGCACGGCAAAGACAGCGCTCGACGTATTTGATGATCTGCTGCACAAGCCCAAGATGGAGCGCAATGATCTGGAACTCATGATAGACAGGATCACGGTTTACGAGGATCATCTGGAAGTACATCTGCAAAGCGACATTGACGCGCTGCTGCAGAGCACGAGAGAGGAGAACGTCGTAAATTTTAATTCAGGCATCGAAGCCAGCGAAAAATGCCGCATTGTCCAGCGTGCGCGCGGTCAGAAGGACAAGGTTTTCGATGTCAGTGTTATCAGCAGCGGTGACCCGCTGGAGATTTACACCGACCGGGACGGCGAAGTGATCTTCAAAAAATATTCCCCTATGGGCGAAATGAGCGCGATGGCGGCAGAGCTTGCGGATGCGCTCGCCCGGACAGCGGGCATGAGCTGCGCCATCAGCGACCGCGATGCCGTGATCGCGGCGGCAGGCGGCGCGAAAAAGGATGTTCTCGAAAAAAGCGTCTCAGCGGAGCTGGAACAGCTGATGGAGCAGCGTATCATCTATGCGCGCGGCGAAAGCAGTCTGCCCGATATTCCGCTCTCCGGACGCGACGGCTACCGCCTCGTCACGGCCGTGCCCGTCATCACAGACGGCGATGTCAGCGGCTGCGTCGCATTCATCAGCGAAAAGGAGGATACGGCGTCCAGCGAGGTGCTGCTCGGGCTGTGCCAGTCCGCCGCACAGTTTCTCTCGCGCCGCATCGCCGTATGACCCTTCCCCTGTCCGCAGGAGCACCGCGCGGACAGGGGGATTTTCTTCTTTTGCGCACAAAAAACCGCGGCGAGACTTTTTCTGCGTCTCACCGCGGTCATTCTTTTCTATTTTCCTGCTGTCCGTGTGCGCCGCAGACGCCTGAGTACCGGATACAGCTCGTCCCGGTCAACATTCCGCGTATGCACGACCCCGTAGCCGCAGCTTTCCAGCACCGTATCCACGAACTCGTCGCGCGCCTGACGCGAGGGCGTATCATGCGTGAAGTCGTCCAGCTCGATGACCAGCCTGGGCTCGCTTTTGGCGCTGCACACCACGAAATCCACATGCTTCGCGCTGACCTTGTTGAGGTAGAGCTGGTACTTTCTGTGATGCGGACGCGGCTCCGCCAGATCGAGCAGCCGCACCTTGACGAACAGGACAAGGCCGAGCTCGTCCGTCATGGTCTTCAGCGTCCTGTACGCCGCCCGCTCGTGCGCGGAAAACAGCGGACGCGCCTGATAGGCATGGCGCAGCTCGCGCGCCGCGAGCCATGCGCTGAGCCTGCTCCATGCAAGGCTGATCAGGACAAGCAGCACAGCCGCCGCCGCGATACAGAGAACGATCGTCTTTTGCTCCATCTTTTCTCCGTATCAGAAGCCGAACGCTTCGTAATCCTCGCGGATAAAGCGGTGGTAGGACGCGCAGCCGTCGTCCTCGAGCTTGATGCAGTAGCGGAAGCCGTCCGGCTCACCCGAGGTAAAATAGATGAGATAGTCGAACTCATCGCTTCCCTCGATCCTCTCGCAGGTCACGCTATCCGAAAAGCGATGGAACACCGCGAGAATATCGTCCAGACTGACCTCCAGACCGCTCATGACCGCGAGAAACGCCCGGAGAAAGCCGCTGTCGGGCACCTTCTCATGGACAAACTCCGCGCCCTCCGCCGGGACATGGAAGCAGAAGCGCTCCCCGTCGCGCACGACCTCGACCGCGCCGAGCGTCGGCGCCTCGTGCGCGGCAAAGCCGCGGAGCGCCCGCTCGACCGCATCCGCATCCTCTTTCGTTCCGAGCATATGGGCGACCGACGAGGCCGGATAATAGAACGTGATGGCGTGGCGGTCATAGCCGATCTTGGTCTGTGCCTCCTGTATTACGCCCACCAGACTGCCGTGCAGCCGGTCAAAGCCTTTGTTTTCCTGCATATGGTACACCTCTGATATGGTTTCTGCTGTAAAAAGGGTATCACAGTTTGCGGCCGATTGCAAGTCAGTTCCAGTAATCCGTCTTTTCCTTCAGCGCGATATTTTTCGCCTTGAATACCGGGTTCCGGCCCTCGCGGCGCTGCTTCATATAGTCCGACAGCGCGCGCATCGCCGTGCCGCCGAGCCGCAGGATGACCGGCAGGTTGATGAGCGCCATAATGCCCATCAGGACGTCTGCGATGTCCCAGACCAGACCGAATTTCATCTGCGCGCCGATAAAGACAACGACGCAGGCGAACGCATGGAATACGTTCAGCTGTCGGTGGGAGATCGTGCGGCCCGCGATATAGTTCAGGCAGCCCTCGCAGTAGAACAGGTTGCCGAGCAGTGTCGTGAACGCGAACAGCAGCAGAGCGATGGTGATGAAATACGGCCCTGCCGCGCCGAAGGTCTGCTCGAGCGAGGCCTGTACGAAGGGAGCGCCCTTGAGCGACTCGCTCGGCTCAATGCCGGTGCACAGGCACATCATGGCAGTCGCGGTGCACACCAGGATGGTGTCGATGAATACAGACAGCATCTGCACAAGACCCTGCTTGACCGGGTGGGAGACGTCTGCTGCCGCCGCCGCGTTCGGCGCAGAGCCGACGCCCGCTTCATTGGAATACAGGCCGCGCTTGATGCCCTGCATGAGGGCGGACGAGCCGAAGCCTGCCGCGCCGCCGAAGATCGCCTTGAAATCGAACGCGCCCGCGAAAATGCGGCGCAGCACCTCGGGCAGCATGCCGGCGTTGATCACCATGACGATGAGCGCCATGATGATGTACAGCACGCCCATGACCGGCACGAGCACGCCCGTGACCTTGACGATGCGGTTGCCGTTGCCGAAGATGCAGATGCCTACAAGGAGCGCGAGCAGCGCGCCGCCGATGATCGGCAGGAGATGCGCGCCCGAGGCAGTGACGAGCGTATCATAGAAGTGATAGCTCGACATGCTGTCGATGAGGTTGAAGGAGGCGAGCATGTTGAAGCCGATCGCATAGGTCGCGATCAGCGCGATCGCGAAAATAATGCCGAGGCTCCGGCTTCCGAGAGCCGCCTGGATATAGTAGGACGGGCCGCCGTAGCTGCCGCCCTTGGCGCTGCGCTTTTTATAGATCTGCGCGAGCGTGCTCTCGACAAAGGCGGTCGCGCCGCCAACCAGAGCGATGAGCCACATCCAGAACACCGAGCCGTAGCCGCCGATGGCGATGGCGTTGGCGACGCCGACGATATTGCCCGTGCCGACGCGGCTCGCCGTCGAGACCATCAGCGCTTCAAACGCGCTGACCGCCTTGGTGTCGCCCGATTTTTCGCTGACCACGCGCACCGACTCCCCGAGCAGACGTACCTGAACGCCCGCCGTGCGGATGGTGAAGTAAACGCCCGCCGCGAGCAGCAGGATGATGAGCACATAGCTGTACATCAGATCATTGAGCGTGCCGACCAGACCGGCAAAGCCGTTGTAAAGAGTATCTAACATTGCATTCTCCCTTTCCCTGCGATGGCAAGCGCACCGCCGGTTTTCTTTTTCTATCGCAGACGAAAAGAAAAAGGACGTTTTTGCCGTCCTCATTTTACTTTTCGTCTATATGGATATAATCAGTATACCATAAATCCAGCCTGTTTACCATACCCTTTTTGACATATGGTGCGGTTTTCCCCGGTTTTATCCTGCCTGTGCTGTCCCTTTCCGCTTTGTCGTTCCGCATGATCCCGGTCTCCATCGTTCTGTGCCGGTTTAATCTGACACTGTCAGTATAATCGCGGTTTCCGTATTTTAAGGGATATCCGCCAGTTTATGAGTTGCTTATAATTTTCATAGCAGCTTGCTTTTCCGCGGCTTTGCCGTTATACTGAAAGCAGACACGCGAGATAACAGCAATTAACTTGTCGGACTCGTCCGCGTCATCGACGACAGCGAAATGCTCGCCTGCATGCACTATGTTCTCGTGCGCCCGACGCACCACGGACAGGGTATCGCCGGAAAGATGGTCGAATACATCAAGGAAAAATACAAACATTATCTGTATATCGAGCTTATGCCCGAGGAACGCAAAAACGCCGTTTTCTACGAAAAACATGGTTTTCGGATCATGCCGGACGGCGCGCCGATGTTCCTTGCGAACTACGAAAACAAAATCTGATATTGCAGAATCGAGGGGCGGTTCCCCGCCCCGGTTCCGGAAAGGAGATCACCATGGTTGTTTCAGCAAAGGAAATTCTTGCGGAGGCCGAAGCGCTCCGCGAGACGATGATCAGCGACAGACGCACTCTCCACGCCGCCCCTGAGGCCGGCGCCGACCTGCCGCGCACCCGGGAATACGTTGCCGGCCGGCTGCGCGAAATGGGCTACGAGCCGAAGGAGCTCGCAGGAGGCATCACTGCGGAAATCACCGGTTCGGATACCGGGGCCTGCGTCCTGCTGCGTGCGGATATGGATGCGCTGTGCGTCACCGAGCAGACCGACCTGCCCTTTCGCTCGCAGAACGGCTGCATGCACGCCTGCGGCCACGATATGCACACAGCGATGCTGCTGGGTGCGGCAAAGCTGCTGCGCGGGTATCAGAGCAAGCTGAATGGTACCGTCAAGCTCGTATTTCAGCCCGACGAGGAGGGCTTTACCGGTGCGAAGGCGATGCTTGCGGCCGGTGTGCTGCGCGAGCCCGCGCCTCAGGCCGGTTTCGCTCTGCATGTCCATTCCGGCACGCCGTCCGGCCTCGTGCTGTGCGGTGAAGGCACGTTCATGGCAGGCTGCACCCTGTTCCGCGTTACGGTTCACGGCACCGGCTGCCATGGCGCTATGCCGGAGACCGGTGTCGACCCAATACACATCGCCGCGAACATCTATCTTGCACTCGAAGAGCTTGTCGCACGCGAGGTCGCGGCGAAACAGCCTGCGGTCATCACAGTCGGCAGATTCACCGGCGGCGACGCACCGAATATCATCCCGTCATCTGCGATCCTTGAGGGCACGATCCGCACGTTTGACCGCGAGCTGAGCGCCTGCCTGCTCCGTCGCATCGGTGAGCTTGCGCAGGGCATTGCCGCGGCGTATCGCGGAACAGCTGAAGTATGTGAGCTTGCTTCCGCGCCTCCGCTCAAAAATGATGACATTGCACTCGATTTGTCCACAGCCTGTGCAAAAGAGCTGTTCGGCGATGCGTCGGTCTATCGACTCCGCGACGGCGGCATGGGGTCGGAGGATTTTGCATCCTATACCTACGAACTTCCCTGTGCCTATCTGCTTCTCGGCGCCGGGACTGCACAGGAGGATTCGCGCTATGGCAAGCCGATGCACAACCCGAAGGTTATATTCAATGAGGATATCCTTCCGCGCGGCGCAGCACTGCATACACTGACCGCGCTGCGGTATCTGGAGCAAACTTGAGGTTAAACAGCGCTCAGGGGCAGCCTTCCGGCTGCCCCTTCCCCGTTTCCCGGCAAACAAAAAAGCATCATCCGAAGATGATGCTTTGATGGAGCTGATAACCAGATTCGAACTGGTGACCTCATCCTTACCAAGGATGCACTCTACCGACTGAGCTATATCAGCAAAAGAAA